>JALSLF010000658.1 GCA_026988445.1 Bacteroidales bacterium | reverse complement strand
ACAATTAAATTTATATTTTCTTTTATCTAAATAAATATATTCGTAATTTCAAGCTCTTTTTTTAACAAACCTTAAATCCGCAGATATGTTCGTAGCTAAAAGCCAATAGTCGGACATGGTTTTAGCTTTGCAGTAGAACATAGTTGCTGATTTAAGATATTAGGAACTTGCTAAATTAATCATCATCCCATTGAAAAAATCATATATAACGAAACGGATTGAAGAAGGAGAACACGATCAACAAGATTTTAAGTTTGCAATTAACGATTCGCGGAAAATTGCACGCTCGCTGGTGGCTTTTGCCAATACAAAAGGCGGTAGATTATTAATTGGTGTAAAAGATAACGGAAAAATTGCCGGTGTTCGTACCGATGAAGAATACCACATGATTGAAGCAGCTGCTCAATTATATTGTAAACCTGAAATTGCTTTTGAACGAAGAGACTGGACTATTGATAAGCGAAAAGTACTTGAAATAATAATTCCTGAAAGCACTAATAAACCCTGTTTGGCACAAAACAATGAAGGAAAATGGAAGGCTTATGTGCGAATTGATGACGAAAATGTTTTGGCAAATGTAGTCATGTTGCAGGTGTGGAAAAAACAAAAAAGTACGAAAGGTGTTAAAATAAAGTATTCAAATGCCGAAAAATTCTTACTTTCGTTTCTTAATCAAAATAAAAATATCAGCCTAAATCAATTTTATAAGCAGGCAAGTATAAGTCGTTATCGAGCGGTTAATATAATTGCCGATTTAATTGTTGTTGGTTTGTTGGATTTTGATTTTCAGGATAATAAGTTCTTTTATAAATTGAAAAACGAAAATATATAGTTATGAAGTATCTATTAATTGCTCTTGCTTTTATGCAGATGCATTTTTTATTGCTTTCGCAAAAAAAGAACAATAATAAAAACAATAAGATAGAAATTCTTATTTCTACATTTCTCGGAAATGAAAAACGTAATTATTACGGAAATGAAGCACCCGATAAGCTAAAGCTTATTTGGAAAACTTATCTTGGGCAAGGCGTAAGCCCGGCTTATGGGAAAGAAAAGGTTTGGAAAGGCGCGGGCTGGACAGGGCAGCCTGTTCTTGTTCGTGAAAATGGAAAACTATTCCTTATTCAACCTTCGTTTGATTATAATTTAAAGAAAATTGAGGCAGAAACCGGTAAAATTATTTGGGAATACCGCTTTGATGATATATTAAAAGGCTCACCGACAATTTGGTACAATAAAAATGCCGAGAAAGCCGAAAATGCCTACGTAATTATTCAAGGCAGCCGTTTTGGTTATTGGAACGACCACAACGATAAATATATTCCAAGTTTACGGGGCATTTCTTATTTAACAGGAAAAGAACTTTGGCGATTAAATTCAAAAAAAACCGACTGTTATTCGCGCGATGTAGATGGTTCGGCATTAGTAATTAACGATACTGCATATCTTGCTTTGGAAAATGGAATATTTACCGTTTGGAATCCCGACCCTGTAAAACAAAAAATGCTTGATGGAAAAATGCAACCCGAAGTATATCAGGAAATTATATATTATAACGATGAGGATATTCAGCGTCATGGCAATGATTTGGTTTCCGAATCATCACCCACTTTCTTGAACAATCATATTTATACTCTTTCGGGGACAGGAAAAATATACGGATATAACTTTCTGACAAAAAAGAATGACTGGGAATTTTTTATCGGAACCGATATGAACGGTTCGGCACCGGCAACCGATGACGGATGCCTGTTAATCCCTGTCGAAAAACAATACGAACCCGGACCCGGCGGTGTAATGAAAATCGACCCTTCAAAATCTCCCGATAAATGTGTCGTTTGGTATTACCCTACACCCATAAAAAAATGGTATCATTGGGAAGGAGGAATTATCGGTTCGGTTTCCTGCAACGATGCTTATGTTGAAAACAATCAAGAACATTTTGCTGTTTTTCTTGATGTAAGCGGAAAACTTACCGTAGTTGATCATCAAAAAACGGAAAAAAACAAAATGGTTTTAGCACCTGATAGTATAAGCCGGTATCCAACACCAAAACTGATTGCTCAAGTACAAATACCCGGAACTATTTCAACACCAATTATTGTAAATGATAAAATTATTGCAGGAACAGATAATGGTTTGTATTTATATCAATTAGTAAAAATAAAAAAGAATAAATATGAACTAAAACTACTCGATAAAGTAGATAATTTAGAAATAGATGCTACTCCAATTGTATGGAATAAAAAAGTTTATATTGCTGTTCGCGATGGCTACATGTATTGCTTTGGGAATGAATAGAATTACTCATTCTTTGTATATTTATGCAAAAAAATATGTTAAAAAACAACTTGCATTTTTTACTGAAATATTTTCTTAAATTCGCATTCCTTGTATAGGTAATTGTTTAATTGTAATTACCTGAATATGAACTATTAAACAAACTATTAATTCTAAAAATTAATCAGGAAATGAAAAAATTAGCAGTAGTAGCTCTTGGCGGTAATGCACTTTTACGTGGCAATCAAGCGGGAACCATTGAGGAGCAAGAACAAAATACAAAAGATACACTTGAAAATCTTATTTATTTGATTAAAGAAGGATACGGGCTGGTAATTAGTCATGGCAACGGACCTCAGGTAGGAAATATTTTAATGCGTAACGATGCAGGTGAAGAAAAATACGGTATTCCGCAAATGCCCTTAGATATTTGTGTGGCAGATTCACAAGGCGGAATAGGGTACATGATTGAACGTGTGATGCGTAATGTTTTAAATGCCCATGGTATTAAAAAAGATATTGTTACCATGGTTACACAAGTAGTGGTTGATAAAAACGATTCAGCTTTTCAAAACCCTACCAAACGAGTTGGAAAAATCTACACAAAAGCACAAGCCGATGAGTTGGCTAAAGCCAAAGGATGGATTTTTAAAGAAAGCCCAAAACAAAAAGACGGTTGGCGTCGTGTAGTAGCATCGCCCGAACCGCTTGATTTATTTAATATTCAAACCATTGAAGAAATTGCGCGTAGAGGAACCATTGTTATTGCATCCGGCGGTGGCGGTATTCCTGTTTATATTGACGAAAAAAACGATGTACGCCCATTAGAAGCCGTTATTGATAAAGATAAGGCATCGGCACTGATGGCTACTAAAATTAAAGCCGATGAATTATATATACTCACCGATGTACCTTATGTATATATCAATTATGGTGAAGAAAATGAAAAAGCACTTGAATTTTTAAATAAAGAAGACGCCTATAAATACATGAAAGAAGGCAAGTTTGGTGAAGGAAATATGGCTCCAAAAATTCAGGCGGCTCTTAATTTTATCGAAAAAGGCGGCAAAAAAAGCGTAATTACCGAAGCTACTAAGCTCGATGACAAATCTTTTGGTACTAAAATTACTTTGGAATACGAAAATTAATTCGTCCAAATGAAACATCCATCCGCCGGCTGGCGGACACAGGGAAATGATTATTTATGTTGATAAAATAAGTATAACTCTTTAATTTTATGGATGTTACATTTGGTAAGTAAAAGCATTTTAAAAATAATCACATGAATATTTTATATAAAATTGCTTTAATCTTTCTTTTTGTAAGTACTTTTGTTGATGTAATTTCGCAAAATATTTCTTTAAAAGGTAAAGAATACAAACAGCTTTATAAACTTAGTGTAGATACAAGCAATTACTCGATAAATACTTTAAAAGAAATACTTCATCAGGATAAAAAAGTAAAAACCAATAAAAGTTTGGCAATATTATTTGATAGTTTTGCTGTGCTTGGTGTTGTGTCGGGAATTATCATGATGAGTAACAGCAATTACAAAAACCCGACGGCTAATATTATCGGCGGAATGAGTATTGCAAGTGGTGTAATTTATGCTGCGGTATCAATTCCATTATGGAAAGCAACGAAAAAAAGAAAAAAGCAAAGAGATATTTTAATTTTTAACCGAAAAACAAAACATTCAGACAAATAATTTATTAAACATCAAAAACAGCAGATTATGGCATTCAATTTACGTAACCGGAATTTTTTAAAACTTTTGGATTTTTCGCCAAAAGAGATAAAATTTTTGTTGGATTTATCCATCGATTTAAAAAAAGCAAAATATGCGGGAACAGAACAACAAAAACTTAAAGGCAAAAATATTGCTTTAATTTTTGAAAAAGCATCAACCCGTACGCGCTGTGCTTTTGAAGTAGCAGCACACGATCAAGGTGCAAATGTTACTTATTTGGGACCTTCCGGTTCACAAATCGGTAAAAAAGAATCCATGAAAGATACGGCTCGTGTTTTAGGCAGAATGTACGATGGTATTGAGTATCGCGGTTTTGCACAAACTACGGTCGAAGATTTAGGTAAATACGCAGGTGTTCCCGTATGGAACGGTTTAACCAATGAGTTTCACCCCACACAAATACTGGCAGATTTCATGACCATGATGGAACATTCTGATAAACCATTGCACGAAATTAAATTTGCGTATATGGGTGATGCTCGTAACAATATGGGTAACTCTTTATTAATTGGAGCAGCTAAAATGGGTATGGATTTCCGTTCAATTGCACCCAAAAGTGTTCAGCCCGAAGAAGAATTAGTAAAACAAGCTATGGAAATTGCAAAAGAAACCGATGCCATTATTACCGTAACCGATAATGTAGCCGAAGGTTTAAAAGATTGTGATTTTATTTATACTGATGTTTGGGTATCTATGGGCGAACCCGACGAGGTTTGGAAAGAACGTATTGAACTTTTGAAGCCTTATCAGGTAAATAAAGAAGCCATGGCATTAACAGGTAATCCGCAAACTAAATTTATGCACTGTTTACCGGCATTTCATAATAGAGAAACAGTTGTTGGCGAAGAAATATATCAAAAATTCGGTTTAAACGGTATGGAAGTTACCGAAGATGTATTTGAATCCGAAGCATCTATTGTTTTCGATGAAGCCGAAAATCGTTTACATACAATCAAAGCGGTTATGGTAGCAACACTCGGTGCCTAAAAACTATTAACTTTACAATAAATATATGTGTCCGGCTCTAAGTTCTTTTTTAGTCGGGCACATCATTCATTCATTCACCACCCCAATCTTCCATCATTCCATCATCCCATTTTTAACCATTCAGCAATTCAACCATTCAGCTATTTAACAATTTAACCATTCAACCATTCAGCAATTCAACCACTCACCACCCCAATCTTCCATTATTCCACCATTCCATTTTTAACCATTCAGCAATTCAACCATTCAGCTATTTAACAATTTAACAATTTAACCATTCAACTATTCAACCACTCACCACCCCAATCTTCCATTATTCCATCATCCCATTTTTAACCATTCAGCAATTCAGCAATTCAACCATTCAGCTATTTAACAATTTAACAATTTAACAATTTAACAATTTAACCATTCAACTATTCA
>JALSLF010000657.1 GCA_026988445.1 Bacteroidales bacterium | reverse complement strand
CTCTATTTGAGAAACTTTCTCTTTTTTAAATGCTACGCTGAAAATACGCATTCTTTTATTAACTTCTCCTTTCATAATTAAAATTTTATTAACAACTTTGTTGTCAACCTATGTTATGAAAGGACAAGAGTGTTTTTAAAAATGCAAGTTTTTAACAAAGAAATTAGTAAGTGGTAGCTTGTAGGCGATAACCGGTTGCTAAACTTCAAATCGTCCGTAAGGACATTTGAACGTTTTGAATTTGTAAAACCTTGAAACTTGTCCTGCTTTCGGTTATTCTCTAAAAAATACGGACAGGAGCTATCGCACGCTCTCCTGTTATGTATTACAACATTGTTTTATCATCTGTGCACATCAGGAGTATCTATAGATAAAACTTTTGCCGTAGGCATACTTATTGCTTTTTGTGGTCAAATAGCTGCTTAGCATATATCAAACAATATTATTGACCTAAACCCGCAAAGCTCTTAAATACGAACAAAAAGCCTCAAATAAAGTTCAATATTGAATTATCTCCTGTAACAGTTTCATCAATTTATCGCAAATAAATAAAAATCCATTATCTTTAACAATTAATATTTTTGTAATTTCGTTTACTATAAGCACTATTTTTGAATACAATTATGCATAAAAAATCAATAATATTTTTTCTTAGTTTACTTTTTCTGGTTTTAAACCCGCAATTATCAGCTCAAAGGTTTAAATTTACCACCGATACTGATACTTCATATCTGAACGAACTGCATATCTTTCTACAAAAATCTTATAAAAAAGAAATTACAGAGCAAGCATTTATGACTTTTTCGGGATTATGGAATTCCGGTAGTTTAAATTTAAAACAAAAAGCATTGATAATTCAATTATCAAATAATATGCTTAAAAAACGATCCAGCCCTTACCCTCATTTTTACGATTTTATTAGCTTGTACAATAGCTTGTTAAACAACGATAATCAACAGTCAAATATTTTAAAATGGACTGCTGCTCTGGAATATTACAGCAAACAAAAAAATTATAATGCTGCTAAAATAAACCGCTTGATTAACTCAGTGCATTTATTTGTTGACAGTATGAGTTTTTTTGAAAATAGAGCGGTTAAATGGAAATATGATGCCGAAAATTATAAAGTTTTCTTTAATGAAAACGAAGGTTTACGTATTGATTTTGATAAAACAAATCTGATTTGCTACTCAAAACGCGACAGTTTTATTGTATATAATACACGCGGAAACTATTTACTTGCCCAAAATTATTGGGTAGGAAACGGTGGAAAAATAAGTTGGGAGAGAGCAAATTTTTCAAAAGATAGTGTTTATGCACGACTTTCAGATTATCGTATGAAATTTACTAAGCCTGAATTGAAAGCCGATAGCGTTAAATTCACGAACAAATATTATTTTAAAGGGGAAATATTGGGTTATCTCCACGAAAGAATTGTTGCAGGTGCTACGGGCGAAAAAGCAAGTTATCCACAATTCAATTCTTACGAATTACGTGTTGATTTACCCAATGTTGTAAAAAATGTAGATTATACCGGTGGTTTTTTTATGCGTGGAGCAAAATTTATCGGAAAAGGTGATGAACAGGAAAAAGCTTTGGTTCAATTCAGAAATGGAAATGAAATACGTTCGCGAGCCGAGGCTGCTACTTTTTCTTTCACTACTAAAAGAATAGCTGCAAGTAATGCAAGCGTAGCTTTATATGTTCAAGATGATTCAATATACACACCCGATATTAATTTAAATTTTCTTATTGATACACAATTAGTTGTATTAACCAATAGTCGTTTAGACGAAATTCAAAGTGTTTTTGTCGATACCTATCACGATTTGGATATTAACGTGCGGCAAATATCTTTTGCTTTGCGCGATTCAATTATTACTTTCCGGAGCTTACCTGCATCCACATACCGTACAGCAATATTCCGTTCATACAATTTTTTTACTATCGATGAATATAACCGTTTGGCATTAATGGACAATGTTCATCCATTAGAAGCAATTAACCGTATGGTTAAAAGCGGAATGTTCATTTTCGGACCTTTTCAATTGGCATCATATCTTGAAAAAGATATAAAATATACCCGCCAGTTAATGATTATTCTTGCTAAAAAAGGCTTTATTCATTATGATTACAATGCACAAGTGGCTTATGCCGAACAAAAACTTTTTGATTATGTAGAAGCACGACACAAACTCAAAGATTATGATGAAATAGAAATCATTTCCAAACCAAAAAAAATAATCAATGCAGAATTAAATATAAATACCGGAATTTTAAGTATTTACGGAGTAAAACCTTTTGCATTAAGTAATAATCGAAGAGTAGGAATTTTGCCTAAAAACGGTGTTATTAGAGTAAAAGAAAATATGGAAATTGATTTTGACGGCAGACTTAAAGCCGGTTTGGCAGATATGTATGGTCAAGACATGACTTTTTATTACGATAGTTTCATGGTAAACCTTCAGCAAATTGATTCGCTAAAACTTACCTATCGAAGCGATAAAAAAAATGAAGATAGTTTATACACATATTCGCCGGTTGCTTCTGTTGTCGAAAATTTATCAGGAATACTTAGAATTGACATGAGCGAAAACAAGTCGGGAAACATTACTTTTCCCGAATATCCTATTTTGGAAAACAGAGACACTGCTTATGTTTTTTACGATAAAAATAATCAGCAAGATACCGTTTACAATAGAAATAAAGTACAATTTATTGCCTATCCGTTTACTATTGACAGCCTAAATACAATTACACGAAAGAATGTTGATATTCACGGTATGTTCAAATCAGGAGGTATTTTTCCTGATTTTGAAGAAAATTTAACGGTACAACCCGACTCTTCACTTGGTTTTGTTCATCACCTTGATTCAGCAGCAGCTCCATTATTTAATGGGCTTGGCTATTATGAAAATACCATAACTCTGAACAACAAAGGTTTAAAGGGTAATGGGAAAGTACATTTCTTAAATGCGCATGTTTATTCGGATGAGTTTATTTTCTATCCGGATTCTATGAATACTTATACCAGCCGTTTAGAAATGGACAAACAAATGAACGACAGTCTCAAAACCGAATATCCGCTTGCATATGCTGATTCAACCTACATTCATTGGGAACCAAGCCGCGACCAAATGCTTATAAAAAGCATAGATACCATTCAAATGTATGATGATATTGCCGAGTTTACCGGAACATTAGAACTCAGACCCGATATCTTGGCAGGAAAGGGAAACCTGACTTTTAAAAATGCCTATTTGAGTTCTAATACCTTTACTTTTAATGCAGAAAAGTTTAAAACAGACACTTCCGATTTTAATCTGCAAGCAGATGAATTTGGCAGAATACCGCTTTTAACACATAATGTGGCTGCAAATGTTGATTTTTCAAACAATATCGGTCTATTTACTTCAATTGGTGATAGTTCATATATTGATTTTCCCGATAATCAGTATTTATGCTACATGAACTTTTTTACATGGTATATGGGAGTTGATTTAATTGATATAGGTACTTTGGAACGTCTAAAAACCGACACATTAATATCAAATATTGATGAACTGGAAGCATTAACCGATAAATATCGTATTAATTCTGAAACCGATTATCAAGTTTCTTTGGAAGATACCACATTCACACCCGAAGAGTTAATGGCAAGCTCCAAGTTTGTTTCAACCCGGCAAGGACAAGACTCATTGAGTTTTATTGCAAGATCATCATCATACGATATTGAAAATCATTTAATAACTGCCAAAGGTGTAAAACTTATAAAAGTTGCCGATGCACACATTTATCCTGATGCGCCCGTATTCATTGAGAAGAATGCAAACATACGTCCCTTTAATAATGCCCGGATAGTCGCAACTACTAGTGCTCGTTATCATAAATTTTATTCGGCAACAGTAAAAATATTCGGGGCAAAAAAATATGGAGCATCCGCTGATTATGAATACTATGATAGAACGGACAGCATGTCAATTATTCATTTTGATACACTTTATGTAGATAAAAATTTACAAACTATTGCTTTTGGTAAAATTACCGGCAAAGATAAGTTTAAACTAAGCCCTGAATTTTCTTATTACGGTAATGTTGAAATTCAAGCACAAAGAAAATTTTTAAATTTTAACGGATATTTAAAAATTCATCATGATTGCGGACATCGTTTAGATAGTCTTTGGTTAGCATTTCAAACAGATATTAATCCCGATAGCATTATTATTCCATTACCCGAAGTTCCAAAAGATGTACACAAACGAAAACTATATGCAGCCCTCTTTAATACCAACGATTCCTTAGGCGTATATCCGGCATTCATGACCACAAGGAAGAAATTTGCCGATAAAACACTTTTTGAAGCAAATGGTTTGCTCTATTACAATGATTCAAGCGGATATTATGAAGTAACTGATTCTGCAAAATTTGTAAATAAAGAAAAAGAAGGAAATTATATGGCAATGCATAAAAGTTTATGCATTGCTCTTGGCGAAGGTAAATTTACTTTTCCATTAGATTTAGGACAGGTTAAACTTAATTCGGCCGGCAAATTCCGTTACAATCTGGAATCAATGAGTATTGGAATGAATTTAATGCTCGGTGTTGATTTTTACTTTAACGACGATGCGTTAAATTATATGGCAGATAAACTTAATCAGTCTTATGAATTGGAGCCGGTTGATGTAACAAGTAAAGATTATCAAACTGCTTTTAAAGAATTAGTAGGTTTGGATAAATCAAAAAGCATGATGAATGATATTGCGCTGATGGGCGGCTTTACTTCTTTGCCCGCAGAAATGGATAAAGCCATATTCTTTTCGCAGGTAGAAATGGAATGGAACCGGACACGTAAATCATTTTTATCAAAAGGAAAAATCGGAATTGGAAGCATTAAAGGAAATTCAATAAACAAAATGGTGGATGGATATATTGAATTAGCTCCAAGACGAACCGGTGACATTATTAATATTTACATTGAGCTTGATAAAAAAAATTGGTTCTTTTTTACCTACACGCGCGGAACCATGAAAAGCATTTCGTCTTATGATGATTTTAACGATTATATTGTTAATCTCAAAGACAAAGAACGGAAACCACCTATAAAAGATGAAGATAATCCGTATATGTTTTTCCCCGGAAGCGAACGTTTAAAAGATAATTTTGTCAGCCAAGTAAACTTGGCAATAATTTCTAAAGAAGAAACAGGAGATTTTAATTACGATAATCAAATTGAAAGTTCTGCTGACAACGAAGAAGTTGAAACAGAAACAGAAGAATTTGAAGAAGAAGCTGTAGAAGAAACAGAACCCGAGATTATGCTTGAAGAAACGGAAAATACGGAAGAGCAACTTTTAGAAGAAAATACAAATCAAAAAATACAGGAGGAAAACTTTGAAGAAGAAAATCAAGAAGAATTATTGGAAGAAAATACAGAGCAGAAT
>JALSLF010000656.1 GCA_026988445.1 Bacteroidales bacterium | reverse complement strand
ATATGCTAATTTCTCCTTGTTCTAAGGCTTCAATTACTGCACACTTTGGTTCGTGCAAATGTGTACAATTATAATATTTGCATTTTTCTTGTAATTTCAACATTTCCGGAAAATAAGTAGCCAGATTCTCATTTTCCAAATCAACCAAGCCAAAACCTTTTATGCCCGGGGTATCAATAATATATCCTCCAAAATTAAAAGGATGCATTTCGGAAAAAGTAGTTGTATGTTTTCCTTTTTTATGATAATCGGATATTTCGGCAGTTTTTAAATTTAGTGCCGAGTCTAATTTATTTATTAAAGTGGATTTTCCTACTCCTGAATTTCCTGTAAAAACACTTATCTTGTTTTTTAGTTCATTTTTTAGCTTGTCTAATCCTTCTCCTGTTTGTGCAGAAACTTTGGTACAAGGGTAGCCTATGTTCTCATATAAAGATATTAGCTCCTGCATTTGTTTATTATCTTGTTCATCATATAAATCGATTTTGTTAAACACCAATGTTACCGGAATAGTATAAGCCTCTGCCGAAACTAAAAAACGGTCGATAAAAATGGTATGTGTTTTGGGCATTTTAAGG
Organism: Bacteroidales bacterium; assembly: GCA_026988445.1. GTDB lineage: Bacteria > Bacteroidota > Bacteroidia > Bacteroidales > NBLH01 > NBLH01. Next base: position 27,878 of record JALSLF010000656.1, on the reverse strand, counting down.
GTAACAATTAAAAAAGCGCTATCAATATTTGCAGCAATAATATGCGCCTTGTGCGATAAATTGATTGAACGGCGGATGATGTAATTTTTGCGTTCGTGCAGGTGGGTAATTAATCCTGTATCTTCCTCTTTTTTTAGGATAAAATCAACTTTATCACCTACGGTGAGTGGATTTGTAGCAACAAATCCTTTGGTACGGAATTTACCTTTAATTTTGCATTTATAGGTTTTTTCTTCGGATTTTACCAAATACCAGCTTCCTGTTGATTTTATTACAATTCCTGTTTTATTCATTTTATTTACCCTGAAATAGCTTTGTTAATGGCAAAGATATATATTTTAAGGAGAAAAGAATTAGTGAACAAAAAAAAGAGCACTTTAAATTATTTTAAAGCACTCTATATTGCTATCTAAATCAAGCATTGCGGAAACAAAAAATTACCTGATACGGATACCTATGAAACTATCTTAAATTTTTATAACCTGTTTCAATTTCATGACATAATTTTTCAAAAACTTCATCCACCGACATCGTTCCGTCAATTTTAGTAACATTTGAAAGTTCTTTGTATCTTTTAATTACGGGGATGGTTGTTTTTTCATGTTGTTCTAATCGTGAAATAATTTTTTTTGTTGATGAGTCAAAAGGCTTGGCATTATCACTTTTACGCCGGTCTTCCAATCTTTTTAAAAGTTCAAGTGTTGGTACTTTTAATTCAAATATTTTGGTGATTGAAAGTCCGTGCTTTTTCATAATTCCATCAAAAATGTAGGATTGAACCAAAGTTCGCGGGAAACCCTTAAATACAAAACCTTTTGAATGTTCTTTGTTGGCTATTTTATTTTCAATTAACTGAACAACAATTTCATCGGGGACTAATTGTCCGTTTTCATAAAAATGCTTTATTTTTTTTCCAATTTCTGTTTTTTTTCTGATTTCTTCGTCAAGCATATGTCCGGTTGCAACGTATTCCAAATCATATTTTTTTGCAAGTTTCATTCCTTGTAATCCGCGACCTGAACCGGGATACCCGAACAATACAATATTAAGCAAATTTTTACTTAACTCTTCTTGAATGATTTTTTCAATATCCTGAGTAACTTCTTCAATAGTTTTTGTTCCGTCAACACTTGAGTAAATATTTTTTTCTTTATAATATCTTAAAACCGGCAGTGTTTTATCATGATACTCTTTTAAGCGGTTGCGAATTACGGATTCGGTATCATCACTTCTTCCTGATGTTTTTCCCCTTTCCATAAGTCGTTTTACGGAAACTTCTTCGGGTACGTCAATACTAATTAAACGATTTAGCGAAGTATTAAGTTTAATCATCAAGCCTTCAAGAATAAAGGCTTGTACATAAGTTCTCGGAAATCCGTCAAAAAGAAAGCCGTTAGCATCAGGATTATTTTTGATGGTTTTTTCAATAATTTGAACAATAATTTCATCGGAAACCAAGCCACCTTCTTCAATAATACTTTTGGCTGCTAATCCTAAATCACTTTCTTCTTTAATTTCTTTTCTTAATAAATCACCTGTTGAAATATAGAAAAGTTTGTACTTCTTGGTTAAAAATTCTGACTGAGTCCCTTTACCTGCTCCGGGAGGTCCAAATAATGCAATGTTTAACATAATAGTTTAAGTTTTGTTAGGTTTGTTGTGCATGCATAACATATTTGCAAAGTAAGGAAAAAAATTAAATATTCTTTAGTTAAAATTTAATTTTTTTACCAATTAGGCGAAATTTTTAGCTAAAAATACACTTTTTTTATAGAAGTGGAGTTTTTTTTTATGTTTTTTGGGATATAAGCACTTATTTCGTTGAGCCTTGCTTGGTTTAATATCTTCCGGAAAGAATATTTAGTGGTATAAATCTAAGAAACCTGCAGGCAGCTCTGTAATAATCTCTTTATTATCAAGAAGTATTTCAATAATGAAGGTTTCATTATAGGGAATTAACAAGTTTTTATTGTCCTTTTCAACTATAATAAGCGGGTTTTGAGCAATTTCATCGTTAAACTCAACGACAGTACCCATAAAACCTAAACTTTTATCGTTTACTTTAAAGTTTATCCACGAATGTGGATTTGAAGCTTCAGAATTTTCCTTTAAGCAGTCTTTGATAAAAAAAACCGGGTTTCCGATAAATTCTTGTGCTTTTTCAACATTATTTATATCGTCCAGATGTAAACGTACTGTGTTATCCTCAAAAAAATACAAACTATCATCAGAAATAAAAAAGGGAACCGGAATTCCGTCTATTTCAACGAAAATTGCGTTCCCTTCTTCTAAACATTCTTCAAAAGTTGTGTTCGAAATATTTTTGTCTTTTTTAAGTACAATATCGCCTTTGTATCCGTGTGTTTTAACCACCAATGCGGCTTTTACAAACTTTAGCATAGGCATTGTGTTTTAAGACTTAATCTATTTCTACTCAGCTTTTTCTTCTTTATTTTCCGGCTGTTCGGTAGTTTCTTCTTTAACTTCTTCGTCAGCAGTTTCTTCTTTATTAGCGGCTTCAAGTTCGGCAGCTAATTCAGATTTCTTTTTGGCAATTGCAGCAGCTCTTTCTTCGCTAACTTTAGCTTCTGCATCAAGTAGTGCTTTTTTAGCTTGGTCTTCATCGCTAGCTAAACGATCGCGTTTTGCTTGTATTTTTGCCAATTTTTCTTGTTTCCAAGCCTCAAATTTTTCTTTGGCTTGTTCTTCGGTTAATGCACCTTTAGCCACACCTTTTAACAAGTGGTTCATATGAAGGACGCCCTCGTAAGAAAGGATGGCCCTAGCTGTATCTGTTGGTTGTGCACCTTTACGCAACCATGATAAAGCACTATCAAAATCTAAATCGATAGTGGCAGGATTGGTGTTCGGATTGTAAGATCCGATACGCTCAATGAATTTGCCATCCCGTGGCGCCCGGCTATCAGCTACAACAATGTGATAAAACGCACGTCTTTTACGTCCGTGTCTTGCTAATCTGATTTTTACAGGCATAATTATAAAAATTTAGTTTAAAAAATGAGTGCAAAAGTATATTTTATATATTTATTAAGCAAATTTTATTGATGTATTCTGATGTAGAGCGATAAGAAAGTTTGCTTTTGTAGCCCCACCAGGACTCGAACCTGGATCTACAGTTTAGGAAACTGCTATTCTATCCCTTGAACTATGAGGCCAAAAAGTGTGTGCAAAAGTATAAATTAAATTTTTTACCACAAAAAAACATAAAAAAAACGCTCTGGCAGAGTTCGTCAGGCTACTGTCAGAGCGTTTGGCTAACCAAAATGCAAGTTGTTATAAGAAATCAACGTCTTTACGTAGTTTTTTATTGTTTATAATTGAATAATCGTCTCTTTTTCCACATCCGAAAGTTAAATTTAAACCTACTTGAACAGCAATGCTTTTTGCATCTTTGGGCCATAGAGCACTATTTAAGTTATCGGTAAGCATATATATTTGAAATGCTCCTGCATTAACGGCCATACCCAAGCCAAAATTATTATATTTTCCACTGGCAGCAGTATAACTTAAAGAGCCACTAAACCATTTTACGGGATGAAAATTTGCTGATAATGTAAACGCTTGTGTTATGCTACTTCCTATGAACGTTGTTTTAGAAAGAAATCCAAAGTTCATAAAATCTGCCGGGCTATAGGTTGCTCCTAAAAATATTTTAGCATTTAGCATACGTGTATAATCCAAATTACTTTCTTTGAATTTTGTAAATCTATCTAAACTATCTAAAATTGCATTAAATTCATCATAATTTGTTCCTATTGAGTCTAAGGATAGTCCGGTAAACTTATAAGATTCTTTTTGTGTAAGATTAATTACATTTTTGCCCCAATTGATAAAGCCCAAATCAGTAACACTACCGAAAAAATCAAAATGATCGTTAAATTTATAAGTTGCTCCCATATCAAGTGCTAAGCCCAAGTTTCCGGCTGTTAGTGCATATGATAGCGGGTTAGAGTCGTCTATTTGAACATCTTGTATTAAACCGGCAGAATCTCTTACAATCGTAAAAGGTCCTGACAGGTTTAAGTCTATATCTGTATCTATTCCTATAGCATAGGTGTCTTGGTCAGTAGTTATTTTTATTTCAGAGTTTCTGGAATCTATATTTGTGGTTCCAAAAAGTAGTTTTAAACGTGCTCCTAAAAATAAACGATGGGTAATTTGTTTTGATAGTCCAAATGCAAATTCATGATAATTCATAGAGTTTGAACCAAAATTATCAATTACCAAAGGATTGTCAGCACCTATATAATTTCCGTTTCCTTCAATGGCAAGCTCTACTAGCTCGTATGGGAATGAAAATGCAACATCGGTTTTATTGGTGATGCTAAATGTAAAATATGAATTTCTTATCCAAAAGCCTAAATCAATGATAGGTACAGCCGTAGTAAAGTTTACATAATTATTTTTACGTAAATTATCTTTTACATTATTGAAATCAAAAATTAAGGTATCGGGTGAGTTATTGCTTTTTTGAAACCAATTATTGTAGGAAAAAGCATTATTATCAAAAGCAATATTAATACCGGAAATGGCAGGTAAACCGAGCGTAAAATTACAATCACTTTGATAGGCAGGATTTAAAAACAGTGACTGATGAACCCCATTCATATAATAAAGTGTATTGGTTTGCGCACTTAATTTACTATAACTGCTAAAAAGTAAAATAATTATCAGACTGCCGATTATTTTATTTTTTTTAAACATATTTTGTTTATTTATATTTTTAACTATTTTAAATTAACAATAATTGAAGAAAATTACTATAAAATAAGCTCTAATTCCATTTTAGCACTTAGTTGAATACCTAAGTCATTAGTAGAGTATATCTTAACAGGTAAAAGATTTGCCGCATCGGTTGTTCTTAATTTGATATGAGGCATCATGTATTTAGCATTTAGTATATTATCCATTCTGTTTTCAGGAATACTAACAGATACTTTTGAATTTACCCGGTTATTAACCAAGCCGTTTGATACAGATGCAGGCTCCATGTCAAATCTTGAAGAAAACAAGGAATCAACAATTATAAAATTTTTATCAAGGAAATAAACTTGTGTGTTCATTCCCAGCGGAAAACCGTTGTCTGCTGCAAAGTTAATTGTTATGTTTTTAACTTTTGTAGAGTCGGTATTAATACCTAAATCAAAATCCAGTGTATCGGTAAATAAAACGTTATTCATGCTTAAATTTAAGGGAATATCAATTTCCATATCCACTTTGTTGGGATTTACTCCGGTTAAATCAAAAGGAGTGCTTTGTCCCGGTGTTCCAACAATTGCTCCTGCTGTAATAATTTTAGGTACTGCCGACAGAACTTCATCAATATTAGAGTTATTGGGGTTCATTTCAAGGCTGGTAACTACCGAGTCATTTTTTATCGTTGGGCTACCAATAATATGTGTATCAGTAACAAAGCTTCCGGTAACATCTTTTCCAATTGTATCTCCTTCGGGATAATATTTCATGTTGCTAAATGAAAATTGCAATGGAATATTCCAAAAATTAGTAAAAATAAACTTAACTTTTGGGTCAAAAAAGGTAATACTACCCCCATTAAGGTTGATGTTAAGGTTTAAGTCTACTGATGTTTCCGGCATTGTATAATCAAATGGAGGTAAAAAAGGACCTGTTAAAGGTAGTGGAGTAGGGGCACCATTTAAAAAATCATTTACACTTAAATCCTGTAAACTTTCTTTATAAACCAGCGTCATAAAACCGTCATTATCTATCTCTAAATAGCGGTTTATATCTGCATTATCAGGCAATAACTCTTCTATAGTAAAATTTGCATCTATCAGAGGCACTGCATAAGTTGGGTTAATTGTGCCTTGGGTTTTTATATCAGCACTAAAATCGTAGTCGCATGCTGATAAGAACATTAAAATTAGTAATAATAAACCGGATATTTTTTTCATTTCTTTCATTTTTTATATTTATGTCTATATTTTAGACTAAAAAGATACCATATTGTTGCATTATAAAGTAGTTTAATGTTCTTTTTTTAACGGTGTTTGCACAAAATTATTTCACAATTTTACTAAAAAAAGGTAATAAATTAATTACAATTTAAAAAAAAAGCACAAATTTTTTTATACTTTTGAGCAATAGCCTATCGTAAGAAAACGTATCTCTTAACTCAAAAGCGCTTATTTTTAAAAGGATGTGCTAATAGAGTTTTAAAATATTTGCTTTTTGTAATATAAAATTTAAGCATGGATAACACTCATTTAATTAGCACAAGCCTTTTTAAATCATTGTTTACAGATAATGTTTCTATGATGATGTTGGTAGATGTGGATGATGGTAAAATTATAGAAGCCAATAAATCTGCTTGTAATTTTTATGGCTATTCCCGTACTCAATTTACCGGAATGTTTATTTCTCAGATTAATTTAACACCAGAAGAAGAACTAAATAGTTTATTGGATAAAGCAAAACGTGGGAGAATGAACTATTTTAGGTTTGAGCACAAATTATCGTCGGGCGAAAAGAGATATGTGGAAGTATATACCAGCTTAATAAACTTTAATAAAAAGAAAGTTTTATTTTCTATTATACATGATATTACAGATTTAGAAATACAGAAACTTGAAAATAAGAAAACACGTTTTAGCTTGCTTAAAGCAGAACTAATTGCTAGGATTGGGCATTGGGAATTTGATTTGAAAAATTTAACCGTAAGGGCATCAGAAGGAGCTCGGAAAATTTACGGCTTAGGTTTACAAAATGAAAACTTGACTATTCCGGAGGCGCAAGCCATTCCTCTTCCTGAATATCGTAAATTCTTAGATACAGCTCTTAAAAATTTAGTTGAACATAATCAAACTTATGATGTTGAATTTAAAATACGAAGAAAAAATGACCATGAAATAAGAATTATTCATTCTGTTGCAGAATATCTTCCGGAAAATAATACTGTTTTTGGTGTTATACGTGATATTACAGAGCAAAAAGTAACAGAAAAAAGAATAAATATGCTGTCGGCTGCTGTGGAGCAAAGCTCCGATGCGGTTATGATAACAGATATAAAGGGTAATGTTGAATATGTTAATTCTAAATTTACAGAGCTAACCGGTTATAGTGAAAAAGAACTACTTTATAAAAATCTAAAAGAATTAAGTCCAGAAAATAAAGACCTTGGTTTTTATAACAAGATGCTTCAAGTAATTAATTCTAGTTTATTTTGGAAAGGTGAGTTACAATGTAAAAAAAAGGATGGAACATTGTTTTGGGAACAAGTAAGTATTACTTGTATTTATGATGCAACTGGTAAACCGGCTAATTTTTTGGCGATTAAAGAAGATATAAGTTTACGCAAAAAGGCAGAACAATCCTTAAAAGAACAAAACGAAGAATATGCCGCTTTAAATGAGGAGTATAAAACGGCAAATGAGGAATTAATTATTGCTAAAGAAAAAGCGGAGGCAAGTAATCGTTTGAAAACGGAATTTATCAATAATATGTCGCATGAAATTAGAACACCGATGAATGCTATTCTCGGGTTTTCAAACTTGCTGGATAATGCTGATATTGATGAAGAAAAGCGTAAGTTTTACATTAGTATTATACAAAGTAGTGGAAACCAGTTAATGCGTGTTATTGATGATATCTTGGAAATTGCTAAACTAGGTTCAAAACAAGTTGAAATTATTAAACAAAAAGTTTGTATCAACCATTTATTAAGCGAGCATTTAGCAGTTTATAATTTAAGTGCTCAAAAAAAAGGAGTTGAATTACGTTTTGTTAAAACTATTTCCGATTCTGAAAGTACTATATTAACCGACAAGGTTAAACTAAATAAAATCATTAGTAATTTACTCGAAAATGCAATGAAATTTACAAATGATGGTTTCATTGAGTTTGGATGTAGGTATGAAAATAATGAAATAGTAATTTATGTAAAAGATACAGGGATTGGTATAAAACCGGAAAATCAAAAAAGGATTTTTGAGCGATTTACACAAGAGGAAATGGGAACTTCAAGGAACTTTGGCGGTTTAGGTCTTGGCTTGTCTATTGCAAAAGAGAATGTTGAATTACTGGGTGGTAGAATTAGTCTTATTTCGGAAAAAGGAAAAGGTTCTACTTTTTTTGTTCATGTTCCTTATACAGAGGGTAACATAGTTAGTACAACAAATAGTATTTCGCTTAATCAAAATAATGTTATTGGAAAGGATAAGAATTACACTGTATTAATTGTTGAAGATGAAGAGGTGAATTTATTGTATTTGGATGCAATATTAAGAAATTACGGATTGAATATGCATGTATTACATGCTAAGAATGGAAAGGAGGCAATTAAAATGTGTGAAAAAAATCCGAATATAAACCTGATTTTAATGGATATTAAAATGCCGGTAATGGACGGTTTAGAGGCTACAAAAAGGATAAAAAAATTTCGTTCCGACATTAAAATTATTGCACAAACAGCTTATACGGGTGTTGAGGAAAAAAAGCAGGCTTCGATTGTTGGTTGTGATGATTTTATTTCAAAACCAATTGCTCAAGAAAGTATTAATAGAATCATGAAAAAGTACTTGATATCCGAATAGCGGTTTGAGATAATTTGTTTTTTAGAATTTGTAATTACTTTCATAAAATTATCCTTCAAAAGTTGTATCTTCGCATCATAAAGCAAACTGTAAGATATATATTTAAACGAATGGATCATTCAGAAAAAAAACTTTTACTTATTGATGCTTATGCATTAATTTTCAGAGCATATTATGCTTTTATTAATAATCCGCGTATCAACTCAAAAGGCGTAAATACTTCGGCTGTTTTTGGTTTTACCAATGCCTTGGAGGAAATTTTACGTAAAGAAAAACCCACTCATGTTGCGGTGGTTTTTGATCATAAAGATGGTAGTTTTCGTAAACGTTTATATCCTGAATATAAAGCTCAAAGAAAACCTACTCCCGAAGATATAATCAAATCGGTGCCGTATATAAAAGAAATAATCAAAGGTTTTAATATTCCTATTTTAGAAGTGCCCGATTATGAGGCAGATGATACGATTGGAACTTTAGCCAAGCAGGCATCTTCTAAAGGATATAAAGTATATATGATGACTCCCGATAAAGACTTTGGGCAGCTTGTGGATGAGAATATTAAGATATACAAACCCGGACGTAAAGGTAAACCCGCTGAAATTCTCGGTGTTTGGGAAATTCGTCAAAAATACGGTATTCAACATCCTGAACAGGTGATTGATATTTTGGCGCTTTGGGGCGATGCTGCCGATAATATTCCCGGAATTACCAATGTAGGCGAAAAAAAGGCTTCGAAACTTATTGCCGAATATGGAAGCGTAGAGGAAATTTATGAAAATATTGAGAAGATAAAAGGCAAAATGCGCGAAAACCTGGAAGCAGGAAGGGAACAAATAAAACTATCCAAAGAGTTGGTTACTATTGCCTTAGATGTGCCTGTTGAATTTGATGAGGAGCTTTTTGCCCGTAAAGAGAAAGATAAAGAACGCTTGCAGAAGGTATTTGAGGAGCTTGAATTTCGTACTATGGGGGCGCGTGTTGTTAATAGTAAAGCAGAAAACGCACAACCGGTTCAAGGTTCACTTTTTGATAAGGAGCAAATTCAGGAAGCCAATACGATAGAAACAATACCCAATAATTTTGATACCATTCATACGCTTAATCATAATTACATATTAGTTAACGGAAAAGAGGGCAGGGCAGATTTAATAAAAAAACTATCCGCTCAAAAAGAGTTTTGTTTTGATACGGAAACAACAGGTCTTGAATTTGTATCATCTGAAATTATTGGCATAGCATTTTCATTTAAAGAATATGAAGCCTATTATGTTGATTTACCTCATGATTTTGAACAAAGCAAATTAATTTTTGAAGAATTTAAAGGTGTTTTTGAAAATCAAGATATTGAAAAAATTGGGCAAAATATAAAATACGATATTTTAATGCTTAAAAATTATGGTGTTGAAGTAAAAGGTAAACTTTTCGATACCATGTTGGCGCATTATCTGTTACAACCTGAGCAGCCTCATAATTTAAACTATTTGTCAGAGACCTTTCTAAATTATAAGCCTGTTAAAATTGAAGAATTGATTGGTTCCAAAGGAAAACAACAATTAAATATGCGACAAATCCCTGTCGAGAAGGTAAAAGAGTATGCAGGAGAGGATGCAGATTTAACTTATCGCTTAAAGAAAATACTTAAAAAGGATTTAGAAAAATCAGAAATGAATAAGTTGGCATATCAAATTGAAATGCCCTTAGTAAAAGTACTTGCCGACATGGAGTTTTCCGGTGTAAAAATTGATTCCGGTTTTTTAAATAAGTATGCCGATGAGCTACGAAATAAGATTATTGATATTGAAAAAATAATTTTCAGCTTGGCAGGTATGGAATTTAATATTGCTTCGCCAAAACAATTGGGCGAGGTACTTTTTGACCGTTTAAAAATTATATCGCAACCCAAGAAAACAAAAACAGGGCAATATGCTACAGGTGAACAAGAGTTGTTAAAATTAAAAGATAAACATGAAATTATTGAAAAAATTCTTGATTATCGTGGTTTGCAAAAATTACTGAATACTTATGTTGCAGCTTTGCCCAAACTTGTACACCCAAAAACAGGGAAATTGCATACTTCTTTTAATCAGGCAGCCGTTGCTACGGGAAGATTAAGTTCATCAAACCCGAATTTGCAAAATATACCCATTCGCACTGTAGAAGGTCGTGAAATAAGAAAAGCTTTTGTGCCTTCTTTACCGGATACTTATATTTTTTCAGCAGATTATTCTCAAATTGAGTTACGCATTATGGCTCATATGAGTGGTGATGAGCAAATGATTGCCGCTTTTAAAGAAAATGAAGATATTCATACTGCTACAGCTGCCAAAATATTTAATGTATCGCTTGATGAGGTTACGCGTGAAATGCGAAGCAAAGCTAAATCGGCTAATTTTGGTATTATATACGGTATTTCTTCTTTTGGGCTGGCACAAAACTTAGGAATTAAACGCAGCGAAGCCAAAGAACTAATCGATAATTACTTTAAAACTTACCCAAAGGTTAAGGAATATATGAGCAATCAAGTTGCTAAAGCGCGTGAATTGCAATATGTTGAAACTTTATTTGGTCGCAGACGATATTTAAAAGATATTGATTCGAGAAACTCAGTAGTACGTTCTGTTGCCGAACGCAATGCCATAAATGCACCTATTCAGGGTACTGCTGCGGATATTATAAAAATTGCAATGATTAATATATTCAATAAGTTGAAGCAAAATAATTTAAAAACTAAAATGGTTTTACAGGTACACGATGAATTGGTTTTTGAAGTGCCTGAAAAGGAATTAAAACAAATTCAAAACTTAGTGCATCATGAAATGGAAAGTGCTGCTCAATTAAGTGTGCCTTTAATTGCCGATTCCGGGTATGGTAAAAACTGGTTAGAGGCTCATTAGGCTATTTTTTTGTTTATGATGCACATATCCAAATAAAAAAGCCGGTATCGTTTCAGATATCGGCTTTTATTTTTATTTTACTAAAAAATTATTTTTCAGGTGTCATTACAACTTCAATCTTAACTGCTTTTTTAAAGAATTTTTTTGCTACTTTTGTTATGGTTTTTGCATCAATAGAGTTTACAAAATCTTTGTACTCATTATCGTTCATTAAAAACTCGTTATCTGTACCATAATGAAGCAATCTGTTATGCCAAAAGGATAGCTTTTGTACTTTTTCTCCTCGCTCTTTCAGTAAGTTTTGTTTCGCTTCTTTAAGGTCGGTTTCATCAATTTCCCCCTTTTGTAATTTTGCAATTTCATCAAGAGCAATACCTTTTAATTTTTCCATTTTTTCAGCATCGCAATCAAACATTAAGCGCAAACGTGCATTTTCATAAGGTCGTTTTTCCATGCTTGCGCGAACACCAACACCGTATGTTCCTCCTTCTTTTTCACGAATTTCGTCAATATATCGTTTACTTAACAATTTGGAAATAACGTCCATGTAGATATCCTCTTTTTCCGAATATTTGGCTTCCTTTGCATAAGCTACATATACTGACGCTTTAGGTGTTGCCATTTCGCGTTTAAAGTGTACTGTTGTTTCATTTGCCGGTGGACGAATACCCCTGTCAATATAGCTTTCTTTTTCCGGACTTGCCTTTAAAGAAGCAATATATTTTTCAATGTAGGTATTTAATGTGTTTTCATCAAAATTACCGCTAATTACAAAAAAGAAATCTCCGGGATTTTTAAATCTTTCTTGATAAATATTTTTCATAGCATTAAAATCAAGAGCCTCAATCATTTTTTCGCCTAATGAATATACACGTGGGTTATGATTTGACATTATTGCACTTATTGAATCGCTGAATACCATACGAACATCGTTTTTCATATTTTGCACAAAAGCCAAATATCTTGTTTTTAGAGCATTAAAAGATTGTTCATCAAAACGTGGTTTTTCAAAATACAAATAAGTAAGTTCAAACATGGTTTCTAAATCGGCAGGTGATGCATTACCCGAAATTTCTTCGCTTAAATCATTTAGTCCCGGTCTTAGTTTTACCACTTTACCGGTAAGTAGTTTTCTTAAATCAACTACAGAGAAATCTCCAATACCAAAATTAGAAACAAAACCACCCAACATTTCAGCACTGGGAACATTTTTGTCATCAACCATTGAAACACCACCCCAGCTAAATGCTGTAAGCATTATTTTGTCTTTTTCCAAATCGGTTTTCTTTACAAAAACTTTTATCCCGTTACTTAATGTAAGCATTTTTGCATCTAATTCAGGAATATCTTGCGTAGCAGTTATTTTGCCAGCCGGAGCTAAATTACTGATTAATGCTTTTGCTTTAAAATCGTCTTTATAAGCTTCAAGTTTTTCGTTTTTAACATTATCAATAATTTTTAAAACCTCTTCTTTTGTGGGATAGGAAATTCCTTCTTTTTCCGGTCCGGAAACGGTAATTAAAACGTTATCATCAGTAAAAAAACGTTTTGATAGAGCATTTACTTCATCAAGGCTAACTCCGGGAATTTGTTTTTTAACAAAATCAAACTCATAATTTACGCCGGGAACAGGGCTGTTAATCAAGTAATGATCTTTAATTTCCATAGCATAACTGTCGTTATTGCGTTTGTCTTGCTTTTTGTATTGATCCTCTAATCTTCTGATTAATTGTGTTTTTGCTCTTTCAAGTTCGCTTTGGGTAAATCCGTAATCGCGTACTCGCTCAACAATTTGGCATCCTTCGCGCAAAGCGGTTGCCCATTCATTTTCTTTAAACCCAATGTAAATGCTAGCTGCATTTTTAGTGCGTACTACCGGTGAAAAGAATACTGCTTCAAAAATAAAAGGAGGATTTTCTTTTTGTAAGCGTTCATTAATCCGGTTACTAATCATCGTACTGAATAAATCTTCAATATATAAGTTTTTTAAATAATCAATATTTTTATTCTCGGGTTTTACAATATCATATTTGAATTGAAGATGAATATAAGAACTGCTTGCTTCCTTATCGGTTACCAATGAAAATAAAGCTCCTTTGTTATCAGGTAATTCATAGTATTTTCTTTCAGCGGGATTTTTAGGCATAGGGATTTCGCCCATTACTTTTTTAACCTGCTTTTCCATTCTGTCCACATCAATATCTCCAACAATTATTATAGCTTGCAAATCAGGGCGATACCATTTGTGATAATAGTCTCTCAGGGTTTGATATTTAAAATTTTTAATAATATCCATGTCCCCGATAATGTTGCGTTTTCCGTATTGGCTGTTTACATACAGGTCTTTCATGATTTTATCGCGCATACGAAAAGCTGCACCGTTTCTTGTTCGCCATTCTTCGGTAATTACACCGCGCTCTGCATCAATTTCTTTATCTTCCAATAGCAAATAATGCGACCAATCATGCAATACCAATAGAGTGGAATCCAAAACTTCGGTTTTATTTGTAGGAATAGCACTTAAATTATATACAGTTTCGTCTAAATTTGTATATGCATTAATATTTCTACCGAATGCAACACCATATTGTTCTAAATAATCCAGAATACCTTTACCCGGAAAATTTTTGGTTCCGTTAAAAGCCATGTGTTCCAAAAAGTGGGCTAAACCGTTTTGGTCATCATTTTCAAGAATTGCACCCACATTTTGCACAATGTAAAAACTTGCACGCCCTTTGGGTTCTTCATTATGCATGATGTAGTAAGTTAAACCGTTGTCTAATTTCCCGTATCGGATTTTGGGGTCTAATGGTACGTTTTTAGTTTGGTTTTGAGCAAATAGGCTAAAACCTGTGGCAAAAATCATTAACCACAATAAAGATAGTGTTTTAGTTTTCTTCATTTTTCATTAAAATTTAAGGTTTAAAAATAGTGATAATAAAATAGCGTATATATAAATACAATTAAGATTTAAAATACCCTATAGAAAATGCATAAAAATACATCAATAAATTTGAATAATCATATCGATAAAATCAAATTTAACAAAATGTGAAGTCAACGCTTGATATCAATTGTGTCGAAATAATTTTCCGGCATCAGCTCTTTAATTTCATGGAATAAAAGCTATGCTTTGATGTCTGAAATAGGTACAAATCACTTTTTTGCCGTTTTGCTTATATATTTAGGAAGCCTTACCGATATAATTTTAGGTATCAGTGTTTTTATTCGTAAATACCGGAAAAAAGTACTGGTATTACAACTTATTATTATGCTTATTTATATGTTGATATTAACTTTATTTGCTCCTTACTATTGGTTACATCCTTTGGGTGCTTTAAGCAAGAATATACCTCTTATTGCCTTAACTTATTATTTGATACAAAAACAGTCTGTTTAAAGTTTTGGGAAATCCTCATAGCGGATAAAATCCAAATCGGAAGCTATCGTATTTTCTTCTACTTGCTTAGTGGTTTTCATTCCTGGAATAACTACATGAGCAGCAGGATGAGCAATACAAAATCGCAAACTTAATTGTGCATAACTGTACTCTTTATATTTCTCAAAAAATGCTTTCATTTTGTCAAATTTATCTAAATATGCACTAAGTTTTTCGGGAGAAAGATTAAAGTAGCGATGGTCATCTTCTCCAAAACGGCTATTGCGATTAAATTTACCTGCCAATAAACCAAAAAGTATAGGGATTCGAATTATTACACCCGTTCCGTATTTTAAAGCAAGTGGAAATAGCTCTTTTTCAGCATCGCGTTCTAATAAGTTGTATCGTACTTGAATTACATCAATTAAATCATGATGGCGTTCCAGAATAAAAGCTTGTTCTATTTCCATAAATGAACGGACACTCCAACCGGCTTGCTTAATTTTCCCTTGTTTTTTTAATGTTTCAAGTGCCTCCCAAGGTTCATCGCGTTCAAGCAGTTCTGTATCGGGACTATGCAGTTGGAGTATATCAAGGGTTTCAACACCAAGGCGTTTCAAACTTTTTTCAGCAGCACTAATCAGATATTCTTTTGAATAATTCGGATTTATCGGTGTAATTTTATGTTTGTCTTGTTTGTTCAGATATGGATAGAAATCATTCCCTGCTTTTGTTGCAATTACTAAATTGTCTGAATTGCCGCGCTCTTTAATTACTTTTGCAATTAATTCTTCCGAATGTCCAAACCCGTAGGTATCTGCAGTATCTATAAATGTTACTCCTTTGTCTAATGCCTTATGAAGTGCTTGCATTGATACTTTATCATCGGTTTTGCCCCAATCTTGTCCGCTAATACCCCATGCGCCAAAACCAACCGTTGAGATTTTTGGTCCGTTTTTTCCTAGTTTTGTATATTTCATAATTTTAGATTATTTGAATATACAAATATAGCAAATAGAATCCTTATTATTATCCAAATTGCTCATAAATAGAGTCAATTAATTCCAAAACTTTTTCGGTTTCATCAGTAGTAACTAATTTCATGCGCATTTCTTTAAAATGTGGAATGCCTTTAAAATAGGAAACCAGATGGCGGCGCATTTCATAAACGCCTCGCGGAACACCTTTGTATTCAACTGATTTTTTGAAATGATTTTTTGCCAATTCTACCTTTTCTTTTAAACTTAAAGGAGGCATTTCTTCACCTTTGTCTAAAAAGTGTCTTATTTCTTTAAAAATGTATGGTCTTCCGTAGGTGGCACGCCCTATCATTACTCCATCAACCCCATATTTGTCAAAAGCTTCTTTGGCTTTTTGCGGACTGTCAATATCTCCGTTTCCTATAATGGGAATATGTATTCGTGGATTGTTTTTAACTCTGCCTATTATCTCCCAGTTAGCTGTTCCTCTATATAGCTGATTTCTTGTTCTGCCATGAATAGTTAATGCTTTTATACCTGTATCTTGCAATTGCTCGGCTAATTTTTCAATTACTATACTGTCATCATCCCAACCTAAACGGGTTTTCACAGTAACCGGTAAGTGCGTAGCTTTTACAATCGCCTCGGTCATTTTTATCATTTTCGGAATATCACGCAACATTCCTGCACCTGCACCTCGATTGGCAATTTTTTTTACCGGACAACCGTAATTTATATCAATTAAATCCGGTTTTGCTTCGGTAGCAATTTTTGCCGATTCAGCCATTGCATCAATATTGTGTCCATAGAGTTGAATTCCTACCGGACGTTCATGATTGGCAACTTGCATTTTTTTTAAGGTTTTTTTTACATCACGAATAAGTGCTTCGGAAGCCACAAATTCGGTATATACCATATCAACACCGTATTGCTTACAGATGTATCGAAAGCTGGGGTCGGTTACATCTTCCATAGGTGCTAAAAACAATGGATAATCGGGTAATTCTATATTGCCTATTTTTACCAAAATCTATTTGTTTTACAATTTCGGAGGCAAAAGTATTAAATTAAGCTGATTTGTGGAAATAGTAATCTGTTTTGTCAAGGAATTTTGCTTTTAATAGATATTTTAATTATGCCACAGATGCGCAAATTCAATATCTTATACAAAATTTGGTTTAATATAGCGGATATAATCATTAATAGTAATTATTAACAGCATAAGACTCTGGTTCAAAATAACAGATTTAAACCTAAATTCATGGATCTACCACTATTTTACCGGCAAAATATTTAACAGGTTTACATCGGTAGTTGGGAAAGTTTTAAACATCTACGATGTTTTTATTTTAACTATGAAGGATACTAATCCGCCGGTAGTCGGACATGGTTTTGCCTGCGGCAAAATTGTTATCCGCAGATATTTACAGATATTCACAGATGCTTAAAACATCTGCGATGTTTTTGTACTGAATCACAAAGATAACTAGGACACTAATCCGCCGGTAGTCGAACATGATTTGCCTACGGCAAATTCGCTAGTGGTTGGACACGCAAACACAGATTTTCACAGATATTTAATTTTTTCACCAATTAGATATCTGCTACCGGCAACAAGTTACCGATAACAATTTGATGCTATTTACTTTATTCTACTAAATTTATTGCAAATCTGTATCTGCTGTTTTAAACCGGAGACAATAACAAATATACCCATTACACATCTGTATCTACCAATATACGGACATGGTCTTGGCTTTGCAGTATGAGATAATTGGTATATAACTAAAAGCGCGATTGTTCTGATTATTTTGTCTGTATTTGTTAATTCAGAAGTCATCTGATGAATTTGTTAATAAAAGTGTTTCCTTTATTTATTTTGTTTGGGAGTTAATGGGGCATTCATCTGATGACTTCAGAAAGCGAATACAAAAAAAGGACTGCCTGTTAAAGACAATCCTTTTTTCAGTATTATGAAAACAAAAAATCCTTATACAGAACCGGCTAAAACAATTACACGGTTATTTTGTACCTCAACCACACCATCTTCAATATCGAAATATTTCAATTCGTTATCTGCTTCAATAATTTTAATTTGTCCTTTTTGCAAGGTTGAAATTAAAGGTGCGTGATTATTTAAAATTTCAAACGAACCATCTACTCCCGGTAATTTTACCAGTTTTATTTCGCCTGAATATATGAGCTTGTCCGGTGTTATAATACTTAAAAACATAATTTTTATATTTTAACAAACACTATTTTGCGTCTGCCAACATTTTTTTACCTTTTTCAATAGCTTCTTCAATAGTACCTACAAGGTTAAATGCAGCTTCCGGGTATTCATCCACTTCACCATCCATAATCATATTAAAACCTTTAATGGTATCCTCTATTGAAACCAAAGTACCTTTTAATCCGGTAAATTGCTCGGCTACATGGAAAGGTTGCGATAAGAAGCGTTGTACACGTCTTGCACGGTGTACCACTAATTTATCTTCTTCGCTTAATTCTTCCATACCCAAAATAGCAATAATATCTTGCAGTGCAGAATATCTTTGTAAGATTTCTTTAACACGTTGAGCCGTATTATAATGCGCTTCACCTACAATTTCAGGAGTTAAAATTCGTGAAGTAGAATCCAAAGGATCTACAGCCGGATAAATTCCCAATTCGGCAATTTTACGGTTTAGTACCGTAGTTGCATCTAAGTGTGCAAAAGTTGTTGCCGGCGCAGGGTCGGTTAAGTCATCGGCAGGTACATAAACCGCCTGAACAGAAGTAATAGAACCTTTATGAGTAGAAGTAATACGTTCTTGCATTTCGCCCATTTCGGTAGAAAGTGTAGGCTGATAACCTACTGCCGAAGGCATACGTCCAAGCAATGCCGATACTTCGGAACCTGCTTGTGTAAAACGGAAAATATTATCGATAAAGAGCAAAATATCATTTCCTTTTCCTGCAGGATTATCTCCATCGCGGAAATATTCAGCTACCGAAAGACCCGATAAAGCAACTCGTGCACGTGCACCCGGGGGTTCGTTCATCTGACCGAAAACCATCGATACTTTTGATTCAAGCAAAGCTTTTTTATCTACTTTTGATAAATCCCAGCCACCGGCTTCCATATCTTTTAAAAATTCTTCGCCGTAATTCATTACTCCGGACTCAAGCATTTCGCGTAATAAGTCGTTTCCTTCACGTGTACGCTCGCCAACACCTGCAAATACAGATAAACCGGAATATGCTTTGGCTATATTGTTGATTAGCTCCATGATGATAACGGTTTTTCCAACACCGGCACCACCAAACAAACCCACTTTACCACCTTTTGAATACGGTTCAATCAAGTCAATTACTTTAATTCCGGTATAAAGAACTTCCGATTCGGTAGATAACTGATCGAATTTGGGTGGTTCACGATGAATAGGGTACCCACCTTCTTTTGAAAGTGTGTCAATACCATCAATAGTATCACCCACAACGTTCAACAAACGTCCTTTTATGTGATCACCCACAGGCATTTTTATAGGCGCATCTGTGGGAGTAACAGGCATACCTCTATGCAGCCCGTCGGTTGAGTCCATAGCAATGGTACGTACGGTGTCCTCACCAATATGTTGTTCTACTTCAAGCACCAAAACAGAACCGTCATCTCTTTTAATTTCAAGAGCATCAAATATTTCAGGTAAGTAACCACCTGATTTTTCAAAACTGACATCAACAACAGGTCCTACAACCTGAAGAATTTCACCTAAGTTTTTTGACATGAAATTTTGTATTAATTTTTATAATAGAATAAAAAAAATCATCATTTTTTTATGCGATACAAAAGTAATATTTTTTCTTATTCTTACCATATCAACTTAAAAAAAATATTGGAAATTAAGATATTTTGATACGAAATAGCGTTGAATTTGTTTTTTTACTTTAAAAATATCCTATTTTGTCTTTAATTTTTATAATTTTAGCTTGAAATTATATATTATATGGCAAATATTTGGAAAAAAATATCCTATCTCGGTGTACAAGATAATCAACCCTTGTATTGGCAAAAAAGCATCATATTGTATAATCAAATTGCACGCATACTTATTTTAATCATTTTTTTTACTTCCATGTTGATGTTTTTTAAAATGAATATGCGTATTGTCCCTACTGCTTTTTTACTTACACTTCCGGTAATGGCACTTTCATTATGGCTTAATAGTCTTGGAAAAGTGAATTTTTCGATTTTAATTATTTCTATTTTTTTCCCTTTGTTTTTTTTGTTTACCTCCGTGTATTCCAAAATACATGGCGAAGGTATTAGTTTAATATTTTATATTGCGCCGCGCTTCGGCATTATAATTAGTATCATCTTTCCGGTTGTTATTCTTGGTTTTCATAATATTAAAAGAGCTTTTTACAGTAGCTTAGGCGGAATATTGGTTTTTATTTTTTTTGATTATGTTCATACTGTATTTGATATAAATGTTCAAAATATTCCTTATTACCCTAAAAATTATTTATTTGTTGTTTTTGGTTTAGCAATAGTGTTGATATTTTTTACTTTTCTAATCTTTTCTTTACAAAAAATCAATAATATTTATGAAGAAATAGTTCTTAATCAGAAAAAAGATATTGAAAAACAACGCGACTATGCCGAAGAGCAGCATAAAGAAATCCTGATGCAAAAAGAGCAAATTACCGACAGCATCCGTTATGCACGTAGAATACAAAAAGCAATGTTGCCGGAAGAGCATTTTATCGAAAATTTATTACCTGAGCATTTCATTTTTTTTAAGCCCAAAGATATTGTGAGTGGTGATTTTTATTTTTTTGCCAAAAAAAGAAACCGGATTTATATTGTTGCAGCTGATTGTACGGGACATGGCGTGCCGGGTGCTTTCATGAGTATGTTGGGCATTTCTTTTTTAAATGCAATAATTAATTCTGAAAATAAATTTGCACTGCAATTACCTTTTGTTGATGATGTACTGGATAAAATTAATGATTTAAAAACAAAGGAACTCACTGCTGCAGATGTTTTAAACAGTTTGCGCGAAATGATTAAAAAGGCACTAAAACAAACAGGTAACGATACAGAGCCTAAGGACGGTATGGATATGGCGCTCTGTATTTTAGATACAAAAAAACTAAAAATGCAATATGCGGGTGCACATAATCCGCTTTATTTGTTCCGGGAAAAAGAACTTATTGAATATAAGGCGGATAGAATGCCAATAGGCATATATCTAAAAGAGGAACCTTTTACAAATTATGAAATCAGCTTAAAAAAAGGAGATGTATTTTATTTGTTTTCCGATGGTTTTGTGGATCAGTTTAATGGAGCTACCGGTGAAAAATTTAAAACGCGAAGATTTAAACAGTTACTATCAGATATTCATTTGTTAAATATGCAGGAGCAAAAACGTAGAATTAGCGAAGAACTGACTATTTGGAAAAAAAATACAGAACAAGTGGACGATATTTTAATTATTGGTGTAAAAATTTAATATGTTGATGAAAATGCAGCTATTTTATTTGAGAAGATATAAATTACTTGCGCTAATTTATTAAGCTGTTTTTTTATTTTTTTTGTTCACTTCTGCTTTTGCCAACTCATAAAGTTTTCTGTGGATATCTAAAATATCATTGAGTGCGATTTCAAAAGGTTTATCCATTTCTAATAAGAAATTATAATTTTCTTTTGATAGTCTAACTTTTACAGGCTTCATTACTTTGGCATCTTCCCAAGAATTTTCATCAGTCTCAGGAATGTCTGAATAATTAATTTTTTCTTTCATAATAAATCTGTTTTTCTTTTTTATTTGCTTTTTTTGCTGATATTAAACGGATAATGGTTTTACGCATTGTGTAAACTACAATAATAATTATTTCTGCTACTTTACCCATTCCAATATAGCGCGTTTCACCATAATCTTTTCGCAGATCTTCTTTTGTAATCATATCTTCGTCTAAAAAAGCCATTTTTGCTTCATCAAACGAAATACCATGCTTTTTTGTGTTGCTTTGATTTATATTTTCGTCCCATTCAAAATCCATAGTTTATTGAAACTATAAAGTATTAGTACAAATTTACGTAATAGTCAAAATTTTTAATGTTGGTGTAAAAATTTAGCGGCTCAGTCAATAAATCTTAAAAAATTATAAATATTTTGATTTTTTTTTATATATTTAAGCTGAAATTAAGACACATAGGAGAACCCGAAAACCTATAACAGAGTAGGGAACTAATCTAAAACTATTTATTATGGATGAAGCAGGTAGTATGGGTATTGTAATGGTTATTCAAATAGCCCTTATTGTATTATTTATAGCCTCCGGCTGGAAAATTTTTGAAAAAGCAGGTCAACCGGGTTGGGCATTTATAATTCCGATATACAGTTATATTGTATTGTTGAAAATTGTAGGAAAACCTTGGTGGTGGCTTTTGTTGGTAATGTTTATTCCTATTGTTAATATAGTAATAGCTATATGGACAATAAATCTTCTCGCTAAAAGCTTTGGAAAGTCCGAAGGTTTTACCGTGGGTTTAGTTTTATTGGGAATAGTATTTTTCCCTATGCTCGCCTTTGGTGATGCTCAATATCAAGGACCCGCAGCTGCCGATGCCGCACAAAATTATCCCGAATATGCTGAATAGAAATTTTTAGCTATAAGCTTAAATCCGCCGGTAGTCGGACATGGTTTTGGCTTTGCAGTAGAAAGTAGTTGCGGATTTAAGGTATAATATAAATTTGCCGTAGTTTTTTGCTACGGCTTTTTTATTTTTAAATGCCAAGTTTAGGTATTATCTTGCTTCTAATGTGCTATATCCTGCACTTTTGATAATGAGCCTAAATTTATAGCACCAAAGGTGCGAAAGATAAAAGCCCTGTCCATAGGACAGGGACGGGAAATATTATAAAAATAAGCACCAAGGTGCGAAATAAACTTTTATTTTAACTAATTATCCAATTATTCTTATAATTCCTAAATCATCCGCATTTTGTATTTGATATTTTTTATAAAGTATCTTGCATTTACGCCCAAGCATTGCTTTATTATGTAGTAAATATTCATCTTTAATGAGATAATCTACCGGATTTATCTCGGTTTTGTCTTTTTCCGGTGTCTTTACCGGATAAAAAGATAATACACCATCGGTAGATATTGTGATGTCGGTAAGTTTACTTACCGGATAAACAGCTGTTTCTTTTTTGTACCAAGCATTAAACTCTTCTTGGTCATTAATATCATCCAAATAATAGGCTAAATAATGCGGTATATTGTTTTGGTCAATAATAGTTATTTCCCCGTTGATACTTATTACTCCATCACCAACTATATTAATTACACCTTTGTTTTTTGTTTTATCGTACAAAAATAATACAAGTGTACTTAGCAGCTCATCTTCATCTAACAATAAATTATTTTTTTGCTTTTTTATAGCAATAAAGGTGTTGAATAATAAAGTTTTAATTAAATCTTCCGGATTACTATTAGGTTTAATGATTAGTTTTTGAAAGGCTGCACGTATAATTTTTCCGGTAAATGCCGATGCAAAATGCGATTCTTTTCCTGAGCTGCAACCGTCAAAACACCCAATAGCATATAGTCATCTTTTTCAGAGATTATTGTATAATCTTCGCAATAATCTGGGTGATTGCTTCCTCTTTTTATGTATTGATGAATAAACATCCGCTTGTTTTTTACTTTTTTATTTGAATGAGTGAATTTTAGATATCCACTCACTCATTAATTCATTAATACAATACCCTTTTATTAGCACGTTCCAATATCGACTTTAAAACTTGAACAGGATATTCAAACCGGTTTGTAAACATCATGGCAGCAATAATATAGGGCTTAAAACCTGCTTCATGATAAGTTTTAATACGGTATTGTTCAAATGTTTTGCCGGCAACCTCGCCTTCTTTACACGAAACACCCGAAATATCAGCCGGTAGGCAATGCATATATAGCGCATCTTTGTCTTTTGTAAGTTTTTGCATATTTTCATTATATTCCCAGTCTTTATATTTAGCATTTTCAGCAAGGCAAGTTTGCTCTAATGCATCTAAGCCCTGCTTATCGCCGGCTTTTAATAATTTGGTTCTTTCCTGCATAATATGGAAAGGTGCCCAACTTTTCGGATAAACAATATCGGCTCCTTGTACGGCATCTTTCATTGAGTTAACTATTTTAAAGTTTCCACCACTGTTACGTGCATTGTGTTTTGCAATATCTACAATTTCAGGAATAAGTTCGTAACCTTCGGGATATGCCAAGGTGATATCCATACCAAAACGCGACATCAAACCGATAATTCCTTGCGGAACGGAAAGCGGTTTACCATAACTTGGTGAATATGCCCAACTCATTACCAGTTTTTTGCCCCTTAAATTTTCTAAGGAACCAAACTCGTGTTTTAAATGCAATAAATCAGCCATTGCTTGGGTCGGGTGGTCCATATCGCATTGTAAATTCACAATTCCCGGACGTACCGGCAATACACCTTTTGCAAAACCGTCATCTAGTGCTTCGCCTACCTCACGCATATATTTATTGCCTTCGCCCAAAAACATATCATCCCGAATACCGATAAAATCCGTTAAAAATGATATCATATTGGCGGTTTCCCGAACCGTTTCGCCATGTGCTATTTGTGATTTTTGTTCGTCCATATCCTGAACTTCCAAGCCCAATAAATTGGCTGCCGAAGCATAGGAGAAACGGGTTCGTGTGGAATTATCTCTAAAAATAGAAACTGCCAAACCCGAATCAAATACTTTCGGTGAAATATTTTGCATGCGCATTTCGCGTAATATATCGGCTACTTGAAGTACCCGGCGTAACGCACTTTCGCTTTTTTCCCAAGTAAGTAAAAAATCTTTTTGGTATAAACCGCTGTTTATTTGTTCTACTTCGTCAATTAGTTTTTTTATATCCATTCTTATATGTTTTAATTATAAAAATTCAGTATTATAAACCTGTCAGGCTTGTTTTTGTTATTCCATTGCATAAGCAAATGCCGCATAAAAAGCAGATGCTGTAACCAGATGGTCAATAGGCACTTTCTCGTTAGGTGCATGTGCTAAAACTTCGTTTCCGGGACCAAAACCAATAGTAGGAATACCGTATAGCCCGTTAATGGTAACTCCGTTGGTCGAAAAAGTCCATTTATCAATACGCGGTGTTTCTTGAAATAATTTTTCATACGCTTTTTTACCGGTTTGTACAATTTCATGTTCCACAGGGATTTTCCAAGTGGGATAATATTTTTCCATACCGTATTTTAGCCCTGTCCATGCTTCTTCTTCATAATACAGAACTTCCACTTTACCGCCTAAATCTTTTACAAGTTCTTCTACTTCGGCAACTGCTGATTCTTTGGTCTCGCCCCAAGTTAAACGCCGGTCAAGGTGCAAGTGTGCATAATCTGCCACAGCACAAAGCGAAGGACTGCCCGATTTGAATTCGGAAATGGTAACGGTTCCTTTTCCCAAAAAATCATCATCTTTTAATCTATTATTTAGCTTTTCTATCTCCAAAGCTGCACGTGATGCTCTATAAATAGCATTATCCCCCCGCTCCGGTGCTGAACCGTGGCAAGAAATTCCGTGAAAAATTACCTGCATTTCCATTCGCCCGCGATGCCCTCGATAAATACCAAGATTGGTTGGTTCGGTACTTATTACAAAATCAGGGCGTATTTTTTCTTCTTCAATGATGTATTTCCAACATAAACCGTCGCAATCTTCTTCCATAACACTACCTACAAAATAGATGGTCATATCTTTGTCAAAATTTAAATCTTTTAAAATTCTGCCTGCTGTTACAAAAGCTGCCGGACCACCTTCTTGGTCAACCGAACCGCGCCCGTGTACAAAACCGTCTTTAATTTCACCACCCAATGGGTCAAAATCCCAATTGTCGAGGTTTCCCAAATCAACGGTATCCATGTGTCCGTCAATAGCAAGAATTTTTTTCCCGCTACCAATGCGTCCAATCACATTGCCCAAACCATCAAAACGGACTTCATCAAATCCGGCTTCTTCCATTTGACGTTTTAATTCATGTTGTACCTCTTTTTCTTGCATGCTCAAAGATTTTAATTTTATTAGTTTAGAAAGGTTTTGAGCTGTATAGTCGCGATATTTTTCGGCTAATTCATTGATTTTTTTATAAATATCTTTCATAGAAAAAATTTTAATTATTAATAATATGTAGATTCAAACTTAAAGATTAACTGTATTGATTGATATACAGTTGTTTTAGGTGATTTTGCTGTACAAATGCAGTTTTGCTTTTTTAAAAAATTAGCCGATAAAGTTAGTAGCTTTATCTTGCTTAACAAAATGATTTTTATAATTTCGCACTCTCTGTTTTTTAAAACATATAATTATGAAAACCAAACTTTATTATTTTTTACTTGTATTTTTATTTATTTCGTTTAATTCTTGTAAACAAGATAACGAAAATCTCTCTGAAACGGTTAAATTTACTGTTTTATATACCAATGATGAACACGGCTGGATGGAAGCAACTAAAGAAACGGGTGGCGCGGCTACCATGGCTGCTGCTTGGAAATCTATTGAAGATACAAACAATAATGTACTGATTATTAGTGGTGGTGATATGTGGACAGGACCTGCCATATCTACATGGTTTCGAGGAATTTCAATGGTAGAAACCATGAATGCCATGGGCTATGATGTGGCTGCATTGGGAAACCATGATTTTGATTTTTCGGTGGATACATTGCGTTATCGTGTAGCAAACCAGATGAGTTTTCCGGTAATTTCGGCAAATATTATTGAAAAAAGCAGCGGGAATACACCTGATTTTGTTCAACCTTATATAATTAAAGACATTGCCGGAATAAAACTGGGAATTATCGGTTTAACCACTTTGAGTACTCCTTACACTACTTTTCCTGAAAATGTAAAAGATTATTACTTTATTCCTTATGCGGATGCGGTTGAAAAATATGCTCCAAAACTCAAAGAAGCCGGTGCTGATGTTATTATTATTGTTGGACATATTTGTAGCGAAGAGATGACTGCCTTAGCTCCAACTGCTAAAAAGTTTAATATTCCTTTGATTACCGGTGGGCACTGCCATGAGCGGATAGAGCAAAATGTGGATGGTGTTGAAATAGTTGAATCCGGTGCCAATTTGGAAAATTATGTAAAAGTTGAACTTGAATATTCTTCGGAAACTAAAAACTGCAAAGTGATTTCTTCTACTATTGTACCGAATACAGGAACAGAAAAGGATGAAATAGTTTCGGGTATTGTTCAAAAATGGCAGGCAAAGGCAGAAGTTGCTTTGTCTGAAGAAATTGGTTATTGTTCGCAAACAATTGATCAAGATTCACCGGCAATGGGTAATATGATTTGCGATTCGTGGTTAGTAAGTTTTCCTGATGCTGATGTTTCGATTACCAATCAAGGAGGTATTCGTCAAGATATTCCGCAAGGAAACATTAGCCTAAAAACAATAGTGGGTTTATTGCCTTTTGAAAACTCAATAGTACAGTTGGAATTAACCGGAAGTGAATTAATAGAATGTGTTGATAATTATCTTCTTGGCGGTATGACAACTATTGGCGGTTATAAACTTTCGGACGGAACGCCTATTGAAGCGGATAAAACCTATAAAGTACTAACAACCGATTATTTATATTCTGCTGATGAAGAATTTAAAAAATATGATGATACGCCCTATAATTTATCAGTAAATTATCGTCAACCTTTAATCGATTGGATTAAATCCTTAAATACAAATTCTACAAATCCTTTAAATAATTATTTGGATAACAATCCACGTAGGTAACAAAGCATTAAAAAAAGCAGGGATTTCCCTGCTTTTTTAATATCTTTTTGGAAACTATACGAATATATATCTTTTTATAAAACTTGATAGCTTCATAGTTTCGCTATTTAATAATTTTTATTTCAACTCTTCTGTTTTTTGCTCTTCCTGCTGATGTTTTGTTTGTTGCTATCGGATTTGCAATTCCATATCCTTTGGCTTTTAAACGGGAGCCATCTATACCTTTTGA
>JALSLF010000655.1 GCA_026988445.1 Bacteroidales bacterium | reverse complement strand
ACAAAAGCGGTTTCTCTGCACCAAAGGTGCAAAATACAAGAGCCTATCCGGAAGGGATAGGTATTATATTGTTTCAAAAAACAGCTAAGCACCAAAGGTGCGTGATAAATTTACCCGACATCTGCCGCTACTAATTTAAAAAAATGGTAAGCGACTTAAAACTTTGACTTTCTCTTTTTTTTAACCTAAATTGAGCAAGAAAATTACAAACATAAAAAAACAGAAGCTATCCCCGGCGAAAACCATAAAAAAATTTCATAATTAACTGTTTTTTAGTATATTTGCTTACACTTATCTAAAACTTATTATAAATGAGCTCAAAATCTGCAGTATTTACGGGAATACTAATTTTGTGGATGGGCGCTTCTACTTATTGGTATGTCTGTAAAATAAAAGAAGACTGTAAAGAAAAAACAGTAAAAGAAACCAACACGCCAAGAATTACCTCATCAGACACCATAAAGGTAGAAGTAAATATTCAAAAAACTGAAACCGACGAACGGAATGAATTGTTAAAAGAAAAACTTTCCAAAGGAATTATTATCTCTAAATTTCCATATAACTCAGCCGAATACACCCAATTCTCAATTGAGTTTAACAATTTTGTTCGCGATACAAAAACTTATCTGCAATTAAACGCCGGCGAAAACATTGAAATCATTGGATATACTGATAACAAAGGAAGTCTTGCTAAAAATGTCGAATTATCAAGAAAAAGAGCATTATTTATAAAGGACAAATTACTAAACGAAGGAATAAATCCTGAACAAATTATTATTAAAGCCGAAGGAGAAAATAATCCTCTTGGTGATAACAAAACAGAAAGCGGCAGAGCTAAAAACAGGAGAGTAGAAATTAGATTAAGTAAAAATTAATAAAAATGGGAACTCATATTATTGAAATCATTGTTATGTTGCTTGTTGCAGCAATATTAGGCTTTTTAATTGCATGGTTTTGGCAAATAAACAAGTTAAAAAACTTAAGTATAAGAAACAAAGAACTGGAAAAAGAGCTAAAAAAACAAAAGGATATAAATGCAAAAATAAATATACAGCTTGATGACTGCAAAAAAACACTTAAAGCAACAGAAAATACAAAACTGGAAACAGAAGAGGAAATAGCCTTAAAACGTATTAAAGAAAAAGCAAAAGACATTAATTTTGAAAGAATCGGCACTGCATCAGAGAAAGAAAAAGAAGATTTGAAAGTAATTAGCGGCATTGGTCCTTTTATTGAGAAAAAGTTAAATGCACTCGGCATTTTTACTTATAAGCAAATAGCAAATTTCACCGAAGAAGACCGTGAAAAAGTAAACGAAGCCATAGAATTTTTTCCGGGCAGAATTATGCGCGATGATTGGATTGGACAAGCTAAAAAATTAGTAAAAGATAAGAAATAAAAAAACCTCCATTTCGGAGGTTTTTTTTATAAAATCGATAACTTATTCAACAATATCAATCCACCCGTATTTATCAGGTTCATCGCCGGTTTGAATTGCCAATAGTTTATTGTATAATTTAGTTGAAACAACACCCGGCTCATCACCATAATTAAACGCTTTGCCTGTTGCGTCATCAACAATAGTTTTAATAGGAGTAATTACTGCCGCTGTGCCACATGCACCTACTTCTTCAAAAGTACTTAGTTCTTCTTCTTCTACCTTACGGCGTTCGGTTTTCAATCCCATATCTTCTGCTAAAGTAATTAAACTCATATTAGTAATTGAAGGCAAAATAGAATCGGATTTGGGAGTAATATAGGTATTGTCTTTTATTCCAAAGAAATTGGCAGGACCACATTCGTCAATGTATTTTTTCTCTTTTGAATCCAAATATAAAACATTGGCATAACCTTCATCATGCGCTTTTTTCATGGATGTAAGACTCGCTGCATAATTTCCACCAACTTTATATTTTCCGGTACCTTGCGGTGCTGCACGGTCAAACTCTTTGGTCAGTAACATATTTACCGGTTTAAAACCTTCTTTAAAATAGGGTCCAACAGGTGTTACAAAAACCAAAAATAAATATTCGTCTGCCGGCTTCACTCCTACTTGTGCACCACTACCTATTAATAAAGGTCTGATATACAAAGATGCACCGCTGCCATATGGAGGAACAAAACGTTTATTCATACGAACCACCTTATAAATTGCTTTTTTAAACAACTCAGTAGGTACTTCCGCCATGAGAATACCACGAGCAGAATTTTGCATTCGCTTAGCATTTTCTTCCCAACGAAACAATCTGATTTTGCCATCTTTACCCATAAAAGCTTTTAAACCTTCAAAAGCCTGCTGCCCATAATGCAAAGCGGTAGCAGCAATATGAATATCAACATGTTCTGATGAAGAAAGTTCTAATGAACCCCACTTTCCGTTACGATAATAAGTGCGAACATTATAATCGGTTTTAATATAGCCGAAAGGTAAATTTTTCCAATCAATTTCCATATTACATTAATTTTAGTTTTATTTTTTGTTCAAAGGTAAAGATAATCTTAATATTTCAAGATTTTAATAAATGTTTTCCGACAATTTTTTACATATTTTATCAATTTATTTTTTTATTTTTTTCTATTTTAAAAAATTTCCACTAAATTAGTAAAAAATTTGTAAGAAAAAGTTTATATTTGAACAATTACTTTTAACCTTAAACTTGTAGCTATGTTCGTAGCGAAAAGCCAAAATGTGCGTTAGTATTGCGTAGCGCAGTTTTGAGACACGCAGACATAGCATTAGTTATGGTGAGTATCGAAAAACGAGCATTCGTAATAATGACGTACAGTTTGGCTTTGCAGTAGAAGATAGTTACGAATTTAAGGTTTAACACATGCTCGTTAATTTATCTGTTTTATGCAGTTTATGGCACATTGCTTGTTAAATATTGTTTAAGAAATTAATTAGACCTTTTAAATATAAAACTATGAAAGGAAATAGACCGATTTTAGTACCTTGGGATTTTTCACAGGTTGCAGGATATGCTTTGGAGCACGCAATCGAATTTGCTAAAAAAACCAATGACAATATTGCTTTAATTCACGTTGTGAAAAAAAGTAAAGAAATCGACAATGCAAAAAGTAAATTGCAGGAGATTGTTGATCAAACAAAAGAAAAATACGGAATTGAACCTTCAATTATTGTACGCGAAGGAAGCATTTTTACAGCTATTAGCGATGCCGTTGAAGACCTTAATGCCAGCCTTGTTGTTATGGGAACGCACGGTATTAAAGGAATGCAAAAATTTACAGGAAGCTGGGCACTTAAAGTTATTGCCGGTTCAAAAGCTCCTTTTGTGGTAGTTCAAGATGCTCCTCATGAAGAGTTAAAAAACATTGTTTTTCCCGTCGATTTTAAGAAAGAACAAAAAGAAAAATTGGTTTGGGCAGCATTTCTAAATGAATTATACCATACTAAAGTATATATTGTATATCAAGATTCAAGTGACCCAAGAATTAAAACAAAAACCAAATCAAATATTGTCTTCTCTAAAAGCTATTTAGCCGATAAAGGTGCTGAGTTTGAAATTAAAAAGCTACCGGGAGAAAAAAGCCTTGCAGACGAAACTATTGATTTTGCAAAAGAATTGCAATCAAGCATGATTTTAATTATGACTACTAAAAACATTAGCTTCCAAGACTATGTTTTAGGAGCTGATGAGCAACAAATTATTGCCAATCCTGAAAAAATTCTGGTAATGTGCGTTAATCCCAAAAAGGGAACAGCCAGATATGGTGGTTTTAGCGCATCGGGAGGTTGATACTAAAATCAGTTATACTTCATAAAAGCCTGCAGAAATTTCTACAGGCTTTTTTATTTAATAAAATCTTTTGCTTAATAATAAAAAATCTTTATTTTCGATTTTTAATTCATTAAAACAAAAATCAATTATGCATATTGCGGTAGCAGGAAATATTGGCTCAGGAAAAACCACTCTAACAGGTTTATTAGCAAATCATTACAAATGGGACGCACACTATGAAGATGTTGATGATAACCCCTATTTGAATGACTTCTATGACGACATGCAGCGTTGGTCGTTTAACCTGCAAGTATATTTTCTAAATAGTCGTTTCAATCAAGTATTGGAAATCCGAAAATCGGGAAAAACAGTAATTCAAGACCGTACAATTTATGAAGATGCACATATTTTTGCGCCTAACCTTCATTCAATGGGTTTAATGAGTTCACGCGATTTTGATAACTATTTTGCACTATTTAAACTGATGAGTTCATTAATAGAACCGCCCGATTTGTTAATCTACTTGCGTGCTTCGGTACCAACATTGGTAAACCAAATTCAAAAACGCGGCAGAGAATATGAAAATACCATCCGCTTAGATTACCTGACACACCTGAACAAACGATACGAAGAATGGATAAAAAGCTACGATTTAGGTAAATTGTTGATACTTGATGTAAACAACTTAAATTTTCAAGATAATTTAAAAGATTTAAGCTTTATTATCGACCGCATTGATGCGGAAATCCATGGACTCTTTTAAGATTTACGATTATAAAAGGCTTTGTCAAGTTACGACAAAGCCGTTTTTATATCAAATAAATAGCAATATACACTGTTTAAAATGAAAAAAAAAGTATTAATCACCGGAGGAACGGGATTTATAGGTTCTCATACCGCCGTAGAGTTTATTAATGAAGGATACGAGGTGTTGATTATTGATAATTTGTCTAATTCACAAATTGAAGTTTTGGATGGTATCGAAAAAATTACCGGTACAAAGTCTGCTTTTGCTAATTTTGATTTGGCAGATAAACAAAAAACGGAAAACTTTTTTAAAAAGCATAAGAATATTGATGCAATTATCCATTTTGCAGCTTATAAAGCCGTTGGCGAATCGGTGGAACAACCTTTAAAGTATTATCAAAACAACTTGGTTTCTTTAATGAACTTATTGGAAATGATGGATAAATACCAAAGTACATCTTTTGTTTTCTCATCATCATGCACGGTATATGGCGAACCCGATGAGCTGCCGGTTAAAGAAAGCACACCGGTTAAACCGGCAATATCACCCTATGGAAACACAAAACAAATTGCCGAGGAAATTATTCGTGATTATATGAATGTAAAACCGAATTTGAAATCTATTGCTTTACGCTATTTTAATCCGGTAGGTGCGCATGAATCGGCTGAAATTGGTGAGTTGCCTATTGGAGTGCCTGCCAACTTGGTACCTTTTATCACACAAACTGCAATAGGTATTCGCAAACAATTAAGCGTATTCGGTCATGATTATAATACACCGGATGGTACGGCTATCCGCGATTACATCCATGTAGTAGATTTGGCAAAAGCCCATGTTGTGGCTACTGAACGCTTGTTAAACAACAAAAACAAAAAAAATTACGAAATTTTCAATATCGGTACGGGTAAAGGTTTTTCTGTTTTGGAAGTAATTAAATCTTTTGAAAAAGTAAGCGGACAAAAACTAAATTACAAAATTGT
>JALSLF010000654.1 GCA_026988445.1 Bacteroidales bacterium | reverse complement strand
ACGGAATGGTAATACCCAATTATTCAAAGCCCGATGATTGGGAACGTTTTAATGCTCTGGGTGTAAGCCAATACGGACAAATGACTGCCGGTTCCTTTATGTACATCGGACCGCAAGGAATTGTTCATGGAACCACTATTACCGTAATGAATGCTTTTCGGAAAATATTGCCCAAAGGCGAAACTCCCGAAGGGAAAATTTTTCTTACAGCAGGCCTTGGTGGAATGAGCGGTGCACAACCCAAAGCAGGAAATATTGCCGGTTGCATCACTGTTGCTGCCGAAGTAAACGAAAAAGCTGCACGCAAACGTTTTGAACAAGGCTGGGTAGATGTGCTTATAGACAATATGGACGAACTTTTAAACCGTGTGCGTAAAGCCCAAGAAAACAAAGAAGTAGTTTCCATTGCCTATATCGGAAATGTAGTTGAAGTTTGGGAACGTTTCTACGACGAGAATATCTATATTCATGTAGGTTCTGATCAAACATCTTTACACATTCCCTGGACAGGCGGATACTATCCCGTGAGTTTATCTTTTGAAGAAGCCAACCGTATGATACGCGAAGAGCCCGACAGATTTAAAGAAGAAGTTCAAGCCTCTTTACGCCGTCATGCAGCAGCCATTAACAAACATACTGCCCGTGGAACCTACTTTTTTGATTACGGAAATGCTTTTTTACTCGAAGCATCACGCGCAGGTGCCGATATTATGGCTGAAAACGGTATTGATTTTAAATATAAATCCTACGTTCAAGATATTCTGGGTCCTATGTGTTTTGATTATGGTTTTGGTCCGTTTCGCTGGGTATGTACATCGGGCAAACCGGAAGATTTAGATAAAACCGACCAAATAGCCATGCAGGTAATGCAAGAAATTATGGACAATGCTCCCGATGAAATTAAACAACAAATGAACGACAACATTGTTTGGATACGCGATGCCAAGAAAAACAAAATGGTAGTGGGCTCGCAAGCGCGTATTCTTTATGCAGATGCCGAAGGACGCATGAAAATAGCCAAAGCCTTTAACGATGCTATTGCCCGTGGCGAAATCGGGACTGTTGTATTAGGAAGAGACCATCATGATGTAAGCGGTACCGACTCACCATTCCGCGAAACATCAAATATATACGACGGAAGCAAATTCACTGCCGATATGGCTATTCATAATGTTATTGGTGATAGTTTTCGCGGTGCTACATGGGTATCCATTCATAATGGCGGTGGTGTCGGTTGGGGCGAAGTAATAAACGGAGGCTTCGGAATGGTACTTGATGGCAGCCCCGAAATGGAAATCCGCTTAAAACGCATGTTGTTTTTTGATGTAAACAACGGTATAGCACGCCGCAGTTGGGCAAGAAACGATGAAGCTTTATTTGCCCTTAAACGCGAAATGGAGCGTTCACCCAACTTAAAAGTTACCCTGCCCAATTTAGTTGATGATGATTTATTGAAAAACTTGTTTTAAGCTATATCTAAAACTTGTTCAGCACTGAGCGGCATAGCCTAATTAGCAGCCTGCTCAGTGCTTAATACTATGGCAGCCATGTTTTAGCTTTGCGGTAGAACATAGCTATAGATTTAAGTGCTATAAAAAATAAGCAAAAATATTATTTGTTTATAATCGCTTTAATTTTTAAAAATACTCCTTTATGAAAAATATGAGTATTATTAAGTGCTGCATTAATTTTTTGGTTACCTGAAAAAATATTAGGAAAGCCGTACTCTACAATTAAGCCGTATTCAAAAACAAACATTTTCACTTCATTTCTTAAGCCCAAAATACCTACAACACCATAATCATAATTGTTATATAATCCTTTTGTGCTAAAATGTACATTGTTAATATATCCATCGGCCGATGCTAAATAAGAATAATACCCTCCAAGTCCTGCTGTAAACTTTGTTAACGGTACAGACTTTAATAAAACATTGTATTTATAATACAATTCAAACTTATAATATTTAAGTTGAAGTAAATATTTATTTAATGCGCCGTTTTCAAATTTTTTAATCTTTTGCTTGGCAACATCATTTATTACATAGCTTGCATTCAAAGAGTTTTTATCATTAAAATAATATGAGCCGGAAATGGCAAAAGTAACAGAATAATCATACTCATGTTTAACTAAGCTATAACCATTTTCCCCTAATTTATAGTCATTATTTATGATATCTGTTGAGTACAAAGTACTACTTAAACCTAATTCAAACCAACCGGTTTTATAGTTTTGAGATATTGTTTTAATGTCTGAATTAAAATTTGCCGCTTCAATTTTTTCCAATTCTATATGACTAAGTAAACTTGTATTATCTTTATAAGAGTTGCTGTTTAATATCAGGTAATTGTTTGTAGTACTGTCACTGTTAACAGTTATATTCTTTTGTGTGTTAGTATTTTTTAAGCTGTTTGAAGATATTTTTTCATCAACCGTATAGTTATCGCTTTCATCAGAAGAATAATTTACAGACAATAGAGCCGTGTTTTGGGGTAATAAATCATCACTTTTTGAATTAATGGTATTTTCTTGTTTAAGCTTAATTTTAGGCTTATTAAATTTTTTTGATGTATCATTTGTATTTAAGTTTTTTGCTCTTAATTCAGCCTGCTTAAATGTATTTTCCTCCTTTTTATGAATTGTTATCCTATTAGTGTTCTTATTTGTAAGCGGATTATCAAAATAATAAGTTAAAAATAAAAATAGCAAGAATACAGCTACCGTTTTCAAAATACGTATTATAAAAACATCCCTGTTTAAAGTTTTTCGTATATTGAGCCAAACATTGTCAATTATAAGTTGTCTTTCAATATTTTTCCAAACATCAGGTTTTGGTTTTTTACTGATGGTTTCAAAACTGTGCTTTACTTTTTCATCTAATTGAGAAAACTCAGGCTTTGATTCTAAATTAGATGCAATTTTATCCCAAATAAAATCAGGAGCAGTTTTATTAATTTGCTCAAAGCTATTTTTGATTTTATTTATGTCGGATTTTTTTTTCATCTCATATTTTCAATTTTTTGCAAAAGCATTTTTCTTGCGCGATTTAATTGAGATTTTGATGTTCCTATAGAAATGTTTAGTTCGTTTGATATTTCTTCATGAGAATACCCTTCAATTGAAAATAGTTTTAATACTATAGCAGCTTTTTTAGGAAGCTCATTTACCATGCGTATAATATCCTTAGCATGAATAGCTTCAAGTATATCATCAATAGATGTTTCAATGAAATGTTTACTATTTTCAATCTTTTCAATTTCCTTATTTTTTTTACGGTATTGCTCCAAAGCCGTATTAACAATAATTTTTCGCAACCAACCTTCAAAAGAACCTTTTCCTTCAAATTTCTTTAGATTTCGGAACATTTTAATAAAACCATCTTGAAGAATATCTGCAGCATCATCTTCATTTTTTGCATAAATAAGGCAAACATTATACATTTTATCGGCATATTTCCTGTACAATGCTTCTTGATACTCCCTTTCTCCCGAAATACTTTTTTTTATTAAAACAGCATCAGGTTTATTGTATAAGTCTTTTTCTCCCAAAAATACGATAATTTAAAAGAAAACACATTCTGTTGATTCATCTAATCTCGCTACAATCAATTCATATAATCTTGTATTAATATCCTCGTTTATTAAAATTGTTGCTTTACCATTAATAGTTACAGTCTCTGAATCATCCAACATTGTATTTGAGATATTCATAAACCAATAAACGGGGTCAAGCCGGATAGATGCATAGGCAGGGGTATTTGTATTTAAAACAATTTGGCTGTCGCCGGAATAATCTTCTGCCACAACCGAAAAGTATTCAGAAGATAAAAACTCAAATCGTATTGGTATTTGAACATCTTGAGTATTGGTATAATAAGCTTCAATTACAATGCAGTTTTGGTCAAAATCATCAAAAGTATTAAACGCAATATATATACGTTTATAAATACCTTGTGGTATTTCAAAAGTAAGCTCTTGAATTTTTTCATCATTAGTTAAGTCGATACTTAAACCGCTTGAAAACTCTTTTGAAAAATACACATCTTCGCCAATTTCTCTTTCTCCTTCAAATTCAAAATCAGCCAAAATAATTTCGCCCTTAGTAAAAACCATCGTATTATTAACTTTCAGGTTTTTATTCATTTTTATAGAGAAAGCTAAATCTACAGGTAGTTTTAATGGGTCTTCCTTTTCACAAGAAGGAAAAAGCATTAAAGAAAGGCCTATAAGAATAAGATACCTCATAAAGCTCGATATTATATTAATTTGACTGAAAATAATACAAAAATACTGCCTGAAACTTTGATTCAAATATGAATACCGTTTCAGACAGTAAAAAAAAGACTTACTCAAAAACAGCTTCAGTAGCTACATCAACGCGTCCAGCAACTTTATCAAAAATATCTGGATTAGATGTTGAACTGATAATAATTGTGCCGTTTGTCATCGTAGCATTATCCAACTCATCTTTTGTTACAGTTCCAAACCAAAAATTTGCATCAAAAGTAATTTTTGCTACCATATCAGCACCTTCATTTATAGTTACTTTAGCTGCTTCGGCTTCAAAAACTTCTCCTGAATTAAATTCAAATCGAATAGGTATAATTTCCCCCTGAGAGTTAGTATAAGCACCTTCGGTTACAATAGTTGGCTCAGCCCCATCATCTTGAATTTCAATTCCTAAATAAACGCTGGAATATTCTCCTGCCGGAACTTCAATAATAACAGGAGGGCTAACAATTCCGGTTGCATAATCTATTGATGCTATTTGCTCATGTGTAATACTAACAGAAGTATTCGCATTATCACCATCAAAAACAACTTCTCTGAATTGAATATGACCTGACGTAAAAACCAACTCATTAGCAGCACTAGCATTTTTTAAAGGCGTTGTAGATTGTGAGCTGGTGGTAACTGCTTTTAATGAAATTTTTGCATTTCCATCGTCTTTATCACAACTTGATAAACTAATACCCAAAAATAATAAAGTAGCAAATAAAATTTTAAAATTTGTGTGTTTCATTTTTTTTATTTTTAAATTAATACTTAATTGTTTATATTCTTATACGTATAATTAAATTTACAAACAAACTCAAAGTCAATGTTTATAATATAGATTGCAGAAAAGTATAAAAGGTTGGAATTTTATTTAAACTTTTAAAAAAGTCATATGTATCTCGATATATTCAAATAAAAACCTATACATTTTTTATTTACCTTTGCTGCGATTATTAAAACACATAATTCTGCAACAATATGATTATTTTTTTAAAAAACAATTCCGGTAAAATCTACGCTGTAAAAATCAGTGAATCACCCGATAAAGAAACCGTTAAAAAATTAGGGTGGCTTTTAAACGGCGAAATTATTCTTACGGAAAAATTAAAAGGAACTTTCATTGGTCCCCGTAAAGAAATGATTACACCTTGGAGTACAAATGCCGTTGAAATCACTCAAAATATGGGTATTGAAGGTATTT
>JALSLF010000653.1 GCA_026988445.1 Bacteroidales bacterium | reverse complement strand
TTCTATATTATTACAATGCTATCATCAGGCAGCCAACCAATTTTTCCGTCGCTTAACCTGATTTCTTTCCAACCGTGTGTGCTACCAATTATTTCCACTTTTAAACCTTCGTGAATGATAAATAAATCAGTACCGTTTGTTTTCGGTGCACTTTTAACCGTTACGGTAGGGCTAAAAACAATAGCTTCTTTGATACCGTTTCTCTTATAATCTTGTTTATAGGCATTATAAAAACTTATGGCTGAACTTGTTATCAAAATAATACCGAAGAAAAAAGCAGTTTTTCGTAAGCTAATTGATTTGGAAAACAAAAATAAGATTGCCAAAAGTAAAGCCAAAATAAAGCTTGAAATACTAATAATTGACCATGTTTTAGACGAGAATAGATTAATAAAATTATCGAACCATTTAACAATAAACAATTTTGGGATTTCTTCAATCCTATCTTGTATATGATTTTTAGCAAATTCAAGATTGGTTTTTATATTTTCATCATCCGGAGCCAAACGTAAAGCCCGTTCATAATTTAAGATTGCCGCTTTATAATTTTTGTTACGATAATAGGCATTTCCTAAATTATAATACAGTTCTGCTGCTGAATACCCGTTCTGAACAACTGTTTCGTAAGCCAAAATAGCTTTTTCAAACTCATTTTCAATATAGGCTTTGTTGCCTTGCTCAATATATTTATACAGACTATCGGGCTGAGCTATACTTGATAATGATGTTATGCTTAATAGTATAAGTAAGATAATATGTTTCATAATTTTCTTAAAATCAATTAAATAGAATAATATTTATAAGATTTCTTCAAATTTATCAATGACTTCACGTGCCTTTTTATAATCATCGCTTAACGAATTTGTTTGACCAGAAGGTGCATATTTCGCAAACTCACAATCATCGATCACTTTAATAAAATTTGAGATTATATCTTCTGAAACATTATGTTTTAACAATGTTTCTTTTACCGTTTCACGACTTAATTCCGATACCGGAATATTTAACTTATCGCTTAAAAATCCCCAAAGTGCATGAATAATTTCGTTGTAAAACTGTTCTTTATCATTTTGCTTCATGTAAACGGCAGCTTTTTTCAGCCTCTTTTTAGAAATTTTACCTGCACGTTTATTTTTCATAAGTACCGCATTGGCGTTTTGTTTAATTTTGTTACGCATAAAAAATACCAGTACAATAAAGATAAATAGAGAAATTAAATAATAAAGGTAGAATTGCAAACTTCCAAAAAATGTTTTATTAATTGGTTTTAATTCAAATTTATTTTGTTTAATAAAACGTATATCGGAGCCTAATGTACGAATATCTTCTTTTGAAACCGAAATACTGCTCGCTGATAAATCTACAGCATCTCCTTTTTCTACTTTTACCGGTATATCTTCTACCGATAAAGTTTTATATTTTTTGTCTTTTACATCAAAATAACTGAATTTTATTCCGGGTATTACATAATCGCCTTGTTCACGGGGTATTATCAGGTATTCAAATGTTTTTGTGCCGCGTGCACCACCGGCAGTATTATTAATGTTTTCTTTAACTTTAGGATCGTACACCTCAAATGTTTGCGGAAAATCAATATTAATTTTATCAATTAATTTTAAATTTCCGTTTCCTGATATTTTTACTTTTAATGTCAGGCTTTCATTATTTTTAATTTGATTGTGGTCAATAGTTGCACTC
Organism: Bacteroidales bacterium; assembly: GCA_026988445.1. Lineage (GTDB taxonomy): Bacteria > Bacteroidota > Bacteroidia > Bacteroidales > NBLH01 > NBLH01. The sequence goes on along the minus strand of JALSLF010000653.1, from coordinate 3,788 downwards.
AATTTAAAATCAGTGCCTACTGCTCCGCTAAACGAAGCCGGTTTTCCTACCGGTAAAGGCATAACATTAACGGTTCGCGGAGGACTTACTAATTGTACTTCAATATCTTTATAAACATCTACCAATTCGCCAAAGAAATTGCGCCTTTTTCCTGCTTTTTGTTGCACAATGCAATCCAATTCAAAGGGGTCTATTTTTATTTTACCACTACGCTGAGGAAAAAGTATGGTCTTACGTAAAACACCTACATTATAAATTGTACCATTCACATTTTCTCTTTGCAATGAAATTTGATTTGGTGTTTCAATATCTTGCGACCAAAATCCGGTATAAGCCGGAAATTTAAAATCGTTAAATGCACGTAAACCAACTTTTGTATAGATTTTTATAGTAGCAATAATTTGTTCGCCCAAATAAACCTTTGTTTTGTTCAAGCTGATACGAACAAAAATTTGGTCTTTTATGTTACCCTGTTCCGGCTGTGTTTTGTTTTCTTGATTAGGTACATTGGCATTAGCACTACCTTTTACCACTTCTATTGTAATGGGTTTGGAGGTGTAAACTTTACCTTCCACAGTAATTTTTGCTTCGGGAATGGTAAATTTACCCGCACGTGTTGCTTGCAAGATATACGAATAAGTATTAGAAATGGACTGACTTGCTTTTCCGTTAATCCATTGATACGAACTACTTGTAGAGGTGCTGGGACCAGCTAAAACCCTAAATCCGGAAAATGATGAAGGCGGTTTAAAATTGCTTCCGTTTGCATTTACCGTAAAATTTAAACGAAAATTTTCACCAATTTCAACTACTTTATTGGCACTTGCCTTAAAAGTAATTTGTGCTGAAAGCTCTGTTCCTAAAATACTTAGTGCTGATAATATGTAGATTAATTGTTTCATATCTATATTATTGTGTGTTCATTGTTATACTGTTTCCGGTTTCTGCTTACCGATTTCCGGTAACTATTATTCATAATTGAAAATCACTAAAATTTGTCCGAATTTTGGTGGATTGTTAAACTCTAAACTATTAGACTAAACTATTAAAACTTTCCACCACCTACTGACAAATTGTTCATCAAACCTCAAAGCTCCAAGGTCTTACTTTATCTACCAATCTTTTCCCGATTTTACTTTTACTGCCTTTCCCTTTTTCTTTTTAAGTTTTTCCTGCACATTTTTTTCATCATTGGCAATGGCTTCTAATAACCTTAAAGCGTCTTCGCGCGATATTTGATTTTTTTGCTGTTGTTGATCCGGGTCTTGCGCATCCGGTGTTCCGTCATTGTCCGAGTCTGTATCCCTGTAATCGGGTAAACCGTCTTTATCGGTATCTTTCGGATGTTCGGGATCCACTCCTGCCTCTTTTTCATCGGGTATTCCATCATTGTCTGAATCTTGATCTTTATAATCCGGTTGCCCGTCTTTGTCAGTATCACGCGGCTTTTTCTCATCATTTCCTTTTTCTACCTTATCCGGAATGCCGTCGCCATCTGCATCTTGTTCGTTTTGTTTATTTTTATCTTGGTTTTGGTCTTGATTATTATTTTTATTTTTGTCCTGATTATTATCTCCGTTTTTATCCTGATTGTTCTTATTTTGGTTTTGATTATTCTTATTTTGATTATTTTGATTCTGCTTTTGCTGTTCTTCAAGTTGTTTTTTTAAATATTTAGCAAAAGTTAAATTGTATTTTGCTTCTTTATCCTTCGGATTATTTATTAAGGATTTTTTATAAGCATTGATACTATTATCTAATTCTTTTATAGCCTCTTGCATCTTTTGCTTACTAAGAAAATCTTCTGCTTTTTTAAAATGCGCATTCCCGATATTAAAACTTAATTGAGCCAATTTTGTTTTATCTTTTTGCTCTTTCAACAAAGCGGAATATTGCTTAATGGCATCATCGTATTTTTTTTGTTTAAAAAAAGCATCTGCTAAATTGAAATTAGCTTCATAAGAATTTGGATTTAGCTCTAATGCTTTTTGATAGCTTACTTCTGAGTTTCCATAATTTTCTGCATAATAATCTTTATTGCCTTCGCGAATGTATTTATTTTCTTTTTGGGCAAAAGTTTGTATTGTGCTGATAATTAATATTATGCTTATTATTGTTCTCATTTTCGATTAAAATATTTTTAATAATATTTACTTTCTGTCTTTTATAAGCTAAATAGCCGAATTGTAATTCTTCTCAGCTGTTTTTCCTATCAAATAAATTCAAACTTGCTAATTTTTTATTTTTACGTTCCATTATCATAAATTCAAGTAATAATAAAAGTAAAGCAAAACCTACAAAATATTGAAAACTATCCTCATATTCAGAATATACCGTTGTTTCTAATTCTTTTTTATCTAATTTTTCAATTTCTTTGTATAATTGCGATAATCCCACTTTAACGTTGTTTGCACGAGTGTATATTCCTCCTCCTTCTGCTGCAATTTTAACTAATGTGGCTTCATCTAATTTGGTCATAATTACATTACCTGCCGCATCTTTCCGGAAATTTGATTGACCTGGCAAAGGAATAGGTGCACCTTTGGGTAAACCCATACCTATAGTATATACTAAAATTCCTTTTTCTTTTGCTTCACGTGCTGCTGCAATGGGGTCGTCTTCATGGTTTTCTCCATCAGTAATAATTATCAAAACTTTTTTTACTTCTTTATCAGGGCTAAACGATTTTATTCCCATACGTATGGCTTCGGCAATGGCGGTACCTTGTTTAGGTACCATATCGGTACTAATAGTAGATAGCAACATTTTTGTAGCCGTATAGTCGGTTGTAATTGGAACTTGTGTGTATGCATCACCGGCAAACACTATTAAACCAATTTTATCGTTACGCAAATTGTCCAATAATCTGGAAATAGCCCGTTTGGCTTTTTCAAGCCGGTTGGGCTTAATATCTTGAGCCAACATACTGTTTGATACATCTAAAGCAATAATAATTTCTACACCTTCGGCTTTTACTTCTTTTAGTTTGGAACCGAATTGCGGGCGTGCTGCTGCAATAATCAACAATGTTAATGCTGTAAGCATTAAAATAAATTTTGTTAAGGGTCTTCTTTTGGATAATAAGGGGATAAGACTTTTTATTAGCTCGTATTCACCAAATTTATCCATAGATTTTCGCCTTAAACGAACATTTATCACATAAAGAATGATAAATACCGGTATCAGTATTAATAAATATAAAAATTGCTGATTTGCGAAATGAAACATAGTTCAAATTGTTAAACTGTTATATTGCTAAATTGTTATATTGCTAAATTGTTATATTGCTAAACTGTTATATTATTAAACTGTTATATTGTTAAAACTTATCCGACCTCTGGCGGATTATTAAACTGTTAAATCTTGTTCACTTACTCTTCTATTATAAGTTAAAAACACTGACAGGAGCTATCGTACTCTGTCAGGTCTTGCATTGTTAAAACTTGTCCGCCCACCGGCGGATTGTTAAACTGTTAAATCTTGTTCACTTACTCTTCTATTATAAGTTAAAAACACTGACAGGAGCTATCGCACGCTGTCAGGTTTTGTATTGTTAAAACTTGTCCGACTACCGGCGGATTGTTCAATTCTTATAGTGTGTGCTTCATATTTCATTGCAAATTGTTAAACTTATAAACTGTCAAACTTATTCCTAAATCACATAAATCATTGACAATCAAACAATTTCATCAATCACCTGTGTCCAAAAATGTTCAAATGTCCTTACGGACGATTTGAAGTTGAACTACCATAAGCTACGCTTTACGGAATATTCCGCATTATTGTAT
>JALSLF010000652.1 GCA_026988445.1 Bacteroidales bacterium | reverse complement strand
TAAACTCAAGTTTAAGGTTTGAAACTTCGAGTGGCATATATGGAACTAATTGCTCAATAGCCTGATCTAAATCACCGTAATTAAAATTAGGTGCTGTACCTGCTGCAACAAATCCCTGACTTGCATTAAAATAGGCAGGTGCTGCGGCATTTTGTAAATATATATTTAATATTTCCGGTGTTGCATTAGGGAACCATTTTAAAACTTCTGCTTCAAGTACATTGTATAAAGAATAGGTGCCTAAAATAGTTTCTCTGTTTCTTACATCTAAATCACTGGGTGGTAAACCAACCTCTGCAACTCCTAAATCGGTATCAACAGTTCCTGCTGCAACAAATGCCCAGTTAATTCCGTGTGCATTCATACCTATACTTGCATTAGGATGATTTGTATTACCATAAACCTCAACAATATTTCCTTTTTTTCCAACGGTCATTTTCATGGTTTCCATTGCATAAGGCTCAACACTTGCATCGGGTAGTGTAACATCTGAAATATATACAGTCATTTCTTGTTCGTAACCGTTTTCTCCGGCTTCGCTATAATCGATACGGAACATGGCGTGGGTAAACATTTGTTCGGTATTTCTATCCAAATTATAAGGTTTAATAATTGAGATGCCTTTTACAGTGCCTGTATTCCAGAAGATTTGCATTGCCATACCGCCGTCATCATTTCCTTCCGAATCGGCATCGGTAATATTCATTTGCCAATCCCAAGTAGTTCCTTCAAATTCTGAATTTGCGGTAATTACAACATTTTTGCTGCGTCCATCGTCATCGCTTTGATAAGAAAAACTCATTTCGGCATTCAAATCATAAGTACGAATGGTGGTAATAATGGCTTCAACAATTTGTGCTGCTTCGTCGCCTGCATGTATAAATGTACGCATGTGCTCATAAAGCTCATTTCCTGCAGGAATATCGCCGGTGGCGCTTTTTACTGTTGAACTGCTACTTAATGATGAAGGAATATCAACAGTTAGGGTTTCAGGAACAATATTTTGATCCTCGGGTTTTGTTTCTTTTGGGTCGCAGGATGTAAAAAATAAAGCGGCTGCAAAAACAAATGATAAAATAAAACTTAACTTTTTCATGATTTTCATTTTTTAATTTATAAATCGGTTTATTAAAAATAAACACATAATAATTGTTGTGTGTTTGTATTTATAACACATGAGTTTTATTTTACCCTGATAAAAAATACATTTTTTTTACAATAAATTTAATCACCTACATAATACACTGTCTGTAGGAGTATTACAAGTATTAATTTGTAGATGAAAAAATGTTGCGGCAGTTCAAAAAAAAAGATTTTTAGGATATTGTTGTTGTTTTACACAAGAAAATGCGAAGGAATTAAATAAATGTTTAAACCGGCTTTGTTAGGCATAGGCATTAATTCTTTACCCGAATAAAAAACAAATGCTCTGAAAATTTTTCCGGAGAAATTTTCGGCAAAATTTAAAATACCGGAAATATCTTTGGGTTTAATTTCGGATTTTGTTTTTACTTCAATGGGAACAATTTTATTATCGGCACTTTGCAAAATAAAATCAATTTCGTTTTTACGTAGGTCTCTGTAATGATATATTTTTACAGGATTATCAGCATAACTGCTTTCTTTGGCAAGTTCGGTAAAAATATAATTCTCCAGTAAGCTACCAATAAACTCGGTTTCATGATTAATGAGTTGCTTGCTTGAAATATTTAATAAATAAGAAACCAAACCTGTATCGGTAAAATGTAATTTGCGTTGCTTTATAACCTGCTTGGTAATATTTTTTGAATAGGGTGGAATGCGTTTAATAAGATACATTGCCTCAAGGAGTTCAATGTATTTTTTTATGGTTTTAAAATCTAATTGAATAGTTTTTGCAATACTGTTAATGTTTAAAAGGTTTGCAGTATTTGCAGCAAGAATGGTAATTAAATCAAGAATTTTGTGTTCTTTATTAATATCAAAAAAACTTTCTACATCTTTTAATATACGGGATTGCAAATAGCTTTGAAACCAGATTTTACGAATTTCGGTGTCTAAATTTTGCAATTCGGGAAAACCGCCCACTGTAATTTTTTGAAAAACATCATTGATATTCGGGTGCTTAATTTGTTTACCGAAATTTATTAATTTCGAAATGTCTTTATCAAAGATCATATCAATAATGTTGTCTTGATAATTATTAATTTCGGCAGCCGAGAGATTAAATAATTCATAGTGCAACATTCTTCCGGCTAATGATTCGGTAATTTTGGTATTTTTATAAAAATCAGACGAACCGGTTAACAAATACATTCCTTTTTTATTCTCAAAATCAACTTTTTGTTTAATATAAGGAATAAGTTCGGGAGCATATTGTATTTCGTCAATAACAATGGGTGGAGTATAAAACTCAATAAAGTTTTGTGCATTATTTTTTGCCAGCTCTAATTTTTTTGTATCATCCAATGTAATATAAGGTATGTTTTGCTCCTTAGCAATTTGCCTTACCAAAGTAGTTTTACCGCATTGTCTTGCTCCGTTTATTATGGTAATGCGTCCGTTTTGAAAACCTTTGAGTATTTTATTTTGAGCTTTTCGATAAAACATAAAACAAATTTATGTATTTTTTTCATAATTCCAAAATTTTTAACTAATTTTATAAATATTAACAAATATTAAATCCAAAATTTACATATTTAAAATATAAAATATCACAAACTATAATATATTAATAACTAAATAATTAAATTATAAAATCCAAAATTTACACATTTAAAATCCAAAATTTACACATTTAAAATCCAAAATTTACACATTTAAAATCCAAAATTTACACATTTAAAATCCAAAATTTATATTTTAACAATTATTTATTGGGGTTTTGTGGTATATTATTACCTAACGGTAAATGTATCGCGGGTTACGGTACAAACTCCAAAAAAACCTAAACCTCCGTTTGAGATATTTGTATGCACATTAGCTTGGCTAACATCAAAATAACCGCCGCGCCATTCGGTTTCGGAAAGTAAAGAACGGATAAAGTTGGCATGTTGTGGTGCAAGCGAATATTTTCGTTCAAGTATCCGGGCTCCTGCCGGAAAATAAACCCTTTCTTTTTCCGGAGCAAAAACCTGACTTATGTCAATAGTTTTTAAGGTATAATAATAAACAATAGCGGTCTTATCAATTAGTGGTTTATTTTGATATTCAGGTAAATGCGACCAATCAATAATAATTTCATACATAGCCGATTCTTTTGAACTGAAACTTTCTGCAACAGAATCGATATAAAACATGTTTTTATTTTCATCATAAGCATAAGAAAGTTTTCGGAAAGGGCTTACCGGTATCATTCGTGCAAATGCCTCGTAGCTTTTACCTGCATAATCTACCCGCAAACGATAGGTTTTATTTAAAACTGCCCGATACGTAGTATCGGTAAAATATAAGCCGGGAAATTTAGCCTGTTCTTTTAAAGTATCTACAAAATCACCATTATATAAACGAACAACAGCACCGCTAACAGGTTCCGGTTTCTCGTTTAAAGAAGAAACAGGTTTTGTTATCCGGATGGCATGTGCTTTACGCACATTTGTAATTATCCCATCAACAACAATAGTGTTTATTTTATTATCATCAAAATCCCAGTTTATGCTTTTTTCGCAAGAAACAAATACTACGGATAAGATAAATATTAATAAAAAACGTATCATTTTACTTAAACTTAAAAGAATAACTAATTGATGGTACCATACCAAAAAGATAAATTTGTGTAGGCAACAGTCTTCTTTCCGAAATAATATCCGAAGGAATTACATAAGTCCCCCCTTCTGTTTCAATTTTATTGAAATTTACCGATACCGGATTTTCTCTTGCATACAAATTATAAACAGAAAACATAATGCGGTGCATAAATTTTGCTTTAGTATTTTTATTTAAGCGATAACTGACAGAAATATCCATACGATGATAATCGGGCAATTTTGCATTATTTTTTTCGGTATAAACAGGAATACTTTGCCCACGATAATAATAAAAACCTGTTGGTGCACTAAACCGGATGCCTGATGAAAATACCCAATTCATATTAAATTGCCATTGTTCGGCAAGTTTATACGATAAATTTAAAGTTATGTAATGTGGTTTATCATAAACAGTTGGAAATTGCTGATTATTATTTACATCTTTAATTGTCCGGAACGATCGCGTATAGGAATAACCTAACCAACCGGTAAAACTGCCTTTAGGTTTTGATAAAAACAGCTCTAATCCATAAGATTTTCCGGTACCAAAGCGTAATTCGCCTTCAACATATGGGTTTAAAAACATACTTGCGTGATTCGTATAATCAATCTGATTATTCATTTTTTTATAATAAATTTCAGCAGTAAACTTTATTTCAGGCATTTTTTTATAAAAACCCAGTACAAATTGATCGGCAATTTGGGGTTTAATATTGGGTCCTGCCGGCATCCATACATCTAATGAGGTAAACGGACTTACCGAATTTGAGAGTAAATTAATATACTGAATATGATGATTGTAGCTTAATTTATAACTAGTACCGCTATTTTGAGCATAAATAAGTTCTATTTGCGGTTCGACATTAAAATAGCTATTAAAAATTCCTTCGCCATAATAAGTTGTATCGGTAACAAAATAATTATCGTTAAAAGAATAAATAGTTGCCGGACCTGTATTGTTCCAGTTTATTCCTCGCACACTGGCATTTATTGAAAAAATATCCGAAAACTTTTTTTCATAACCTGCATAAATAACCGTTTGCAATGCACCACTTGCAGAAACAATTTTTTCAAAATATTCATCGTTCAGATTTCCCGGATTAAAATAGTGTGTATTAATTTCAAAACCAAAACGCAAAGTATTATTAGGGTCAAAAAAGTAAGTAAAGTCATCTTTCAAGCTAAGATTACCAATTAAGGAATTCCAATATTGATTATCTTCAATGGAAGTAAATAAAAAGTAATCATATTTGCTTGAATAAAGTGTCATATTTGAAAAAAAGCGGTCTGAAAACAAATGATTCCAACGAATAGTAGCCGTAATGTTTTCCCAAGACATAGCATAAGTATTTGTTCCGGTTTTAAACGATTCGAGCAAATCACTTCCGGCATAAAAAGAAAAATACAATCTGTTTCTACGGTTCAGTTTAAAATTTAATTTAAAATGTAAGTCGTAAAATTCCATATTCAAATCACCGGGTTGTCGTTTAAAAAACCATTTCATTGTAGAGCTGCGCAAATTTATACGGTAAGATGCTTTTTGCCGGACAATTGGACCCTCAATACCAAAACTGCCCGTAAAAGGAGAAAGATTTCCAAAAAAGCTAAATTGGTTCATGTTTCCGTCTTTGGTGCGGATATCAATTAAAGAAGAAAGTCTGCCGCCGTACTGAACGGGAAAATTTCCTTTACTTACTTTAATGGTATTAATGGCATCGGGGTCAATAGATGAAAAAAAGCCCAGCATATGCGAAGGATTATAAATAGGTGCTTCATCAACCA
>JALSLF010000651.1 GCA_026988445.1 Bacteroidales bacterium | reverse complement strand
GAAACACAATGCTTTTAAGTTTCCCTGAATACATAAAAGGGAACTTTGGTATAGAAGAAAAATATGAAATTGTTTTCGGGATATTGAATTTTCTTTTTGCAATACCCGTATTGTTTTATAGTGGTTCTGACTATCTGCTTTCGGCATGGAAAAATTTAAAACATAAAATGATAAATATAGATATGCCTATAGCCATTGGAATGTTGGCAATATTTATTCAAAGTACTTACGAAATATTCAGCCGGTCGGGAGCAGGGTATATGGATTCGCTCACAGGCTTTGTTTTCTTTTTACTCGTAGGCAAATGGTATCAAAGCCGTACCTACCAAGCACTTTCTTTTGAACGTGATTATAAATCCTATTTTCCGGTAGCTGTTACTAAACTGATTGAAGGAAAAGAAGAAAGCATTTTGCTCGAAAATTTACAAAAAGGCGATACTATTCTGGTACACAATCAAGAATTAGTCCCTGCCGATGCAATCCTGAAAAAAGGAACGGCAAATATTGATTACAGCTTTGTAACCGGTGAGTCTAAACCGGTACGAAAAAAAAAGGGGGATATACTCTATGCCGGCGGAAGGCAAATAGGAAGCTCAATTGAACTGGAAGTTCAATCGAAAGTGGAGCAAAGTCAATTAACAAAATTATGGAACCAAGACGAAAATACGACGGAAACAAAAAGTTTGAGTACAATTATTGACCAAGTAAGTAAATATTTCACAATAACAATAATTAGTATTGCCACACTCACAGCCATTTATTGGTGGATAACCGATGCATCAGTTATCATGAAAGCCTTTACAGCAGTCTTAATTGTAGCTTGCCCTTGTGCATTAGCACTTTCTATTCCTTTTACCTACGGGAACATGCAGCGAATTCTGGGCAAAAAAGGTTTTTACCTTAAAAACACAGAGGTTATTGAACGCTTATCAAAAATTGACACCATAGTTTTTGATAAAACCGGCACCATTACTCAAAATAATGATTTTGAGCTAAAATATCTCGGCTCAGATTTGAATGATAAAGAAAAAATAATGCTGAAATCATTATGCAGGCATTCTACTCACCCTTTGAGTTCGGCTATCTATAAATATCTTGAAGATTTTGATTTAACAGAAGTAAACAATTATCGTGAATTACCTGCTCGCGGGCTAATTGGAGAATTTGGAACGGTACATCTAAAAATAGGATCTGCCGAATTTTTAAAAATAAATGAGCAAGAAAACATTAAAAACGGTTCGGTGGTATATATATCGTTTAACAACATAGTAAAAGGTAAATTCATAATTAAAACAAAATATCGCGAAGGCTTAAAAGATTTAATAAATCAACTTTCTAAAAGATATGAGCTACATCTTATTTCGGGAGACAACGAGCAAGAAAAAGAAAATTTACGCCCTTTATTTAAAGAAGAGCGTTTAATGCATTTTAATCAATCGCCGCAAGATAAATTAGATTATATTAAAAATCTACAAAAAAAAGGGAAAAACGTATTAATGATTGGAGATGGTTTAAACGATGCAGGTGCATTAAAAGCCAGCAACACAAGCATTTCCATAGCTGATAATGTTTATCATTTTTCGCCTGCATGCGATGCAATTTTAGAAGCCGGTAAATTTAAAAACTTAATGCAATTTTTGAACTTATCCAAAAGCTCCATAAAAATTGTTAAATCCAGCTTTGGTATTTCATTTTTATACAATGCCATAGGACTTTCCTATGCAGTAGCAGGATTACTATCGCCTATTATTGCGGCAATACTTATGCCCTTAAGTTCAGTTTCGGTAGTAAGTTATGTAACCCTTATCAGCTCTATTACAGCAAAGAGATATGATTAATGTAGATAAGCAAAAAAAAGGATTCAAGCCCGCAAAAAAGATATAAATATCTTGATAGCTTTTTGTACTACTATTTATATTGATTATAAATTAAACAAACCAATAAATTTCCTTTTGAAAATTCTGTAAATATTATGTAATTTGCAGCTTAAAATTAATTTATGAGTATAATTTTCGTATTAATAGGTTTTAGTCTATTTGTAGCAATAATTTTTTTAGCTGTTTTCTTTTGGAATGTAAAAAGTGGACAGTACGATGATGATTATACTCCTTCGGTAAGAATGTTATTTGATGACACACCTGAAAAACCCGAAAGTAAGGATGAGGAAGAAGAAAAAAAGAAGAAACAATTTAAATTTTAACCTTTATAAAACCTGTAAATATTAATGTATGGAACAAGAAAAATTTTACTATGACAACAAAATCGTAAAATTGTTTGCATTGGCTACAATTTTATGGGGTATTGTTGGTATGCTTGTAGGCTTAACCATTGCTTCGCAACTGGCATGGCCCATAATGAATTTCGACTGGCAATATACTACTTTCGGACGTTTACGCCCTCTACACACAAACGCCATTATTTTTGCTTTTGTTGGTAATGCCATCTTCACGGGTGTATATTATTCAATGCAGCGATTGCTAAAAACCAGAATGTATAGTGATTTACTTAGTAAAATTCATTTTTGGGGTTGGCAATTAATAATTGTACTTGCAGCTGTATCATTTGTTTATGGTATTACGGTAAGTAAAGAATATGCAGAATTAGAATGGCCTATTGATATAATGATTGCCATTGTATGGGTTGTTTTCGGTATTAATATGATTGGCACAATGATAAAGCGCCGGGAACAGCACATATACGTTGCAATATGGTTCTATGTTGCAAGTTTTGTTGCAGTTGCAATACTTCATATTGGAAACTCTATTGCAATTCCTGTTAGTTTATTAAAAAGCTACCCTGTTTATGCAGGTGTACAAGATGCTTTGGTACAATGGTGGTACGGACACAACGCAGTAGCTTTTTTCTTAACCACTCCTTTCCTTGGTTTAATGTATTATTTTATGCCCAAAGCAGCTAACCGTCCGGTATATTCGTACAGATTATCAATTCTACACTTTTGGGCACTCATATTTATTTATATGTGGGCAGGACCTCACCACTTATTATATCAAGCATTACCGGAGTGGGCACAAGCGCTGGGAACCACTTTCTCGATTATGTTGATTGCTCCATCGTGGGGAGGTATGATTAACGGATTACTTACACTTAGAGGTGCTTGGGACAAAGTTAGAGAGAGTGCAATACTTAAATTTATGGTCGTAGCTGTTACTTCGTATGGTATGGCTACTTTTGAAGGTCCGATGTTATCTTTAAAAAACATCAATGCATTAAGTCATTTTACCGACTGGACAATTGCACACGTACACATTGGCGGAATGGGTTGGAACGGATTTCTTACCTTTGGTATGCTTTATTGGTTGATCCCGCGTATTTATAATACAAAACTTCATTCTGAAAAGTCAGCAAATGCGCATTTTTGGATTGCGACATTAGGAATGCTGCTTTATTCAGTACCCTTATATTGGGCTGCATTCACACAAACACTTATGTGGAAAGAGTTTACAGCCGACGGTTTATTAGCATATCCTAACTTCTTGGAAACGGTTACACAAATTCTTCCAATGTATATGACCAGAGTTATAGGTGGAACACTATATTTTACAGGAGCTGTTATGATGGCTATTAACTTGAAAAAGACAATGAGTAAAGGTCATATTATTGAGAATGAAGAAGCACATGCCCCTGCATTAGAAAAACTGCAAAGTGCCAGAATGGCAGGAGAAACCGGTCACCGTTGGTTAGAAAGAAAACCGGTTCAATTTACCATTTGGACTTTAATTGCTGTATTTATCGGTGGTGCCGTTGAAATTATTCCTGTAATTGCTGTTAAATCAAATATCCCGACAATTGAAAGTGTAAAACCCTATTCTCCTCTTGAACTTGAAGGAAGAGATATATACGTAAGAGAAGGATGTTATACTTGCCATTCGCAAATGGTGCGCCCGTTTAGAAGTGAAACAGAACGATACGGCGAATATTCAAAAGAAGGGGAATTTGTTTACGACCATCCCTTCCAATGGGGTTCAAAAAGAACAGGACCTGATTTGGCACGTGCAGGAGTAAAAGGTGGAAAAATGTATAAAAATGCAGCTTGGCATTACAACCACTTTATGAATCCGCAATCAATGAGCCCGGGTTCAATAATGCCGAAATATAAATGGTTTGCAAAACAAACCTTAGATATTTCACACCTGAAACGAAAAATTGAAGTAATGAGAATGCTTGGCGTTCCCTATCCTGAAGGATATGAAAATCAAGCAAAAGATGATTTAATTAAACAAGCAAATGAAATTTCTGCCGAACTGAAGGCATCGGGTATTGATTTAGCAGCAGATAAAGAAATGATTGCTGTAATTGCTTATTTGCACAAATTGGGAAGAGATATTTCTGAAAGTGAAGTTACGCAAAATACAAATAAATAGATGAAAATTATAACGCATTCTCTGGATCAAATTGCAGGATTGGATATTATATCTTCAGTGGTATTAATTTTTATGTTCCTGCTGTTTATACTGATTGTTTTTAGAATTTATCATACTCGTAAAAAAGATATCGACAAGTGGAGTAAACTCCCTCTTGAAACCGATGAAGAGTTTGATAGTTCTAATTCAGCGAATTATTACTAAAACTTATAAATTATACTACCTATGAATACGAATGAAGATAAAATGGAATATATTGAGGAATTCGATCATAACTTGATTGAAGGACACGAATATGATGGCATAAAGGAGCTGGATAATCCTCCACCCTTTTGGCTATTATCGTTATTTTACCTTTCGGTAATATTTGCAGTGGCATATGGAGCCTATTACTTTTGGTTAGGAATGGGCGATTTGCAAGTTGCAGAATATGAAAAAGCAGTTGCAGAAGCTCAGATGAACATGAAAAACAAGCAAGGAAAAAGTGGTTTTGATGAAAACAATATTGTCCTTTTTACCGATGAGGCTGATATAAATGCAGGAGCTCAATTATTTGCCACAAAAACTTGCACTACTTGTCATGGGATGCATGGCGAAGGAAATGCAATTGGGCCCAACCTTTCTGATGAATACTGGATACATGGAAATACACCAAATGAGTTATTCCAAGTTGTAAAAAATGGTGTTCCTTCAAAAGGGATGACTCCATTTAAAGGACAATTATCAGAGAAACAAATGGTTCAAGTACTGAGTTATGTGCTATTAAAAATCCAAAAATCAAATCCTGAAAATGCTAAAGCACCTCAAGGAGAAAAATTGGGTTTTTATAGTCCGGATGCAGAAACTGTTGAAACAACAACAGATAGTACCGGTACAGAATAATAAATTAGAATTTTAGATATAAAAAAAGCTGTTCTTAAAGAACAGCTTTTTTTATATCTAAAATTGGCATAATGAAAAGTTTTATTTATTTTTGTATAAATAAATAGAAATACCATGTACAAAATAAAGCATATACCGGCTATCCTTTTTTCAGTTTTGCTAAGTTTTACATTTTTTTCATGTTCTAGTACAAAAAATGTAAGCAACAATAGTTCAATATCTAAATCAGAATTAAAGTTAATTC
>JALSLF010000650.1 GCA_026988445.1 Bacteroidales bacterium | reverse complement strand
TTTTCGTTTTGTCCCGGTTTAAAATACGAATATTCCAAAAAACCTTCGCCCGATTCGTTACAAATATCGGCAAAAGCCTCATAAACATTAATATCAGTGCCTTCAATATAAAAAACGGTTGATTGCCCTTCAAGTTCGGGGCGTGTGGCATGCATAATTACTTTATAAGGTGGTTCAATATCGTTAATCCACAAATAACCATCGGTTCCATAACGTAAAACTCTTAAATTTTCAAGGGTAATATTCAGAATATTGATGGCAAGCATTTTTATATTTTCATTCCCCGATTCAGAAAGTTTTATTCCATAGGTATCTTCAATTGCTTTGGCACTTCTTTTTTCGTAACTGAGTGCAATCATATCATAAGCAATATTAACAATATCTTTAAGTTGGCTTTTAACTTTTTCGGTTTCTTCAATTCGGTAGTTTTCAATATTTTCTAAAGTACGCGAATAGAAACTGATAATCGAGAACGCAGCAATTGCCGCTACTGATAACAGTACCGTAATACTTGTGTATAAAGGAAGTTTCGCTTTAATTTTCATAATCGCATGCCCGTTAAAACATATCTTCTAATGCATATTTAATGCCGTTTTATACAATTTTAAAACAAAAAAATGAAACACACAAGTAATTTTGTAAATAATACTTTGCTTTATTAAAATTTACATTAAAAATACTGCTTTTTTGAAAGCGATAATGAAAATTTCAATTAATTATCATTAAATTAGCGACTGACACTTTTTACAGCCTTAGTCTATGAAAAACAATCATTCTATTTTTTTATTAATTATTTTGGTTTTAATGAGTTGCGGACAAGATAACAAAATGTTAATAAACAGAGGGGTAAGTTGGGAATTGGCAAAAATGCGCAAGTCTGTTCTTTCGGACATTAAATACAATTTAAGTTTTAATATTCCCGAAATTAGAAGTAAAGAAGTCAGCGGAAAACTTCTGTTGAGTTTTTCTTTGACAGATAAAATTAATGATTTAATCATTGATTTTAATGTTCCCGAAAAAAATGTATTATTCGTTCGTACGAATAATATTTCTGAAAAATTTATTTTTAAAGAGGGGCATATTATAATCCCTGAAAAATATTTAAAAAAAGGAAATAATAGTATTGAAATTGATTTTATTTCGGACAATAATGCTTTGAACCGCAACGATGAATATTTATATACTTTATTTGTACCCGACCGGGCTTCTACTGTTTTTCCTTGTTTTGACCAGCCTGATTTAAAAGCTCGTTTTACACTGACATTAAACATCCCAAGCACTTGGATTGCTGTTTCAAATGGTTCTGTTTCAAAAATAGACAGTATAAATAAAACGAAGATTTATAAATTTAAGCAAAGTAAATTATTAAGTACTTATCATTTTGCATTTACTGCCGGAAAGTTTCAAAAACTCAGCCGGACAAAAAACGGGAGGACACTAAATTTTTATCATCGGCAAAGTAATAAAAAAAAGATAGCTCATAATATTGATGAAATTTTTGATTTGCATTTTAAAGCCATTGATTGGATGGAAAAATATACCGGTATTCCATATCCTTTTGAAAAACTTGAATTTGTAGCAATCCCTTCGTTTCAATTCAGCGGAATGGAACATGTTGATGCAATTTTTTACCGCGAATCGCGCCTTTTTCTTTCCAAATCGGCAACTACCGAAGAAAAAATGCAACGCGCAATGGTTATTTCGCACGAAACTTCGCATATGTGGTTTGGTGATTTAGTTACCATGAAATGGTTTGATGATGTTTGGCTGAAAGAAGTATTTGCCAATTTTATTGCTGCAAAAATGGTAAAGCCTTTTTTTCCTGATGTTAATCAAAACCTTTATTTTATAAATACCCACTTCCCGAGAGCATATTTAATTGACCGTACAAAAGGCACACATCCGATAAAACAAAAACTGGAAAACTTATTGTATGCAGGCACCCTTTACGGAAAAATTATCTACGATAAAGCGCCTATTATGATGGTGAAGTTAGAACGATTGATGGGTAAAGACAGCTTACAGGAAGGATTAAAAGAATATTTAAATACCTATAGATACGGGAATGCTGACTGGACAGATTTAATTAAAATCTTAGATAAAAAAACAGATATTAATTTGCAAGATTGGAGCAATGTATGGGTGGAGCAAGCCGGAATGCCTCATATTTCATGTGATTATACTTTAGAAAATGATAAAATTATTTCTTTCTCGGTTTTTCAGGATGATTTGTTAGGAAAAAAACGTGTTTGGAAACAAAACTTAACCCTTTTATATTCAAAAAATGGTGAAATGTATTATTATTACCTGTTTTTGGATAGTAGCCGTTTTGATATTAAGCTGATTGAGGGCATGGAAGAGCCTGATTTTATTTTAGTTAATGGCGATGGCTACGGTTACGGTTATTTTGAACTGGATCCGGCAAGTCAAAAATTCTTACTCAAAAATGTATGTAATATCAAATATTCAGATACGCGAGCATTTGCATACTTAGCTCTTTATCAGGCGGTTTTAAATTATAAATTGGCTCCGGTAGATTTTTTTAAATCTCTTATGTGTTCGTTGGATAAAGAGAGCGAATACCAAAATATACCACTTCTTTTAAGCTTTTTACGAACAACTTGGTGGTATTTTTTAACGCAAAAGCAACGAATTGATTTTGCCGGTGAAATGGAAAATCTATTATTCCGTTTAATTGATACGCATGCGGATAAAGGTTTAAAGTCCTTATTGTACCAAACACTTTCTTCTTCGTTTATCAGCAAAGAAAGCACTCAAAGGTTTTATGATATCTGGAAATATAAAAAAGAAGTAAACGGTTTAAAATTAAGTAGTTCTGATTTTACAAATTTAGCTTATGAATTACTGGTACGTAATCATCCGGATGCTAAGGCTATTGCAGATGAGCAGCTCAATCGAATTACGAATGTAGAACAAAAACAAAAAATGAAGTTTATATTACCGGCTGTGCTGCCTGATGAAAAAAGTCGCGATAAATTTTTTAAAAGTTTGGAAAAACAAGAAAATCGTCAGCATGAGATTTGGGTGCGTACTGCATTATACTATCTAAATCATCCGCTTTGGGCAAAAAAATCTGTGAAATATCTTCGACCATCGCTTGAAATGCTTACCGAAATTCAGCGTACAGGTGATATATTTTTCCCGAAAAATTGGTTGGTCTATACGCTTGGCAGGTATAGTAGTCCAGAGGCTGCAAAAGTAGTACGCACTTTTTTGAAAGAACATCCTGATTATAACAAAAATTTAAAAGCTAAAATCTTGCAATTTTCCGATTTATTGTTTCGTGCGGAAAAAATTAAAGAAAAATATAAATAGAGCGTATTCTACTCATATTTTTTGATAAAAAGAAAATTTTCATTAAATTTATATTTGAAAATTAACATATAAACACAAATTATGAAACGTTTAACTACCATAATATTATTGCTTGTTTTAGCAAATACTCTTTTTGCACAAGCACAAACGGATACTTTGATTGACTGTGCTAAAGCAGCTAATAAAAGGGGGAAAATGGTTTATTTGAAAAGCTTTCAAACAAGCTTTGATAATACTAAATTAAGTAAAAAATGGCCTTTAATGCTTAACTCCGGAGTTAAATATCGTTTTTTCTTATGCGAAAATGCTCAAGATAAGCCCGAAGTGCTTGAATTATTATTACTTGATGAATCTCATCCCGAAAATAATCCTTACGCAAGTACCAAAAAGAAAGGCTCATTTTATTTTGAATGTAATAAAACCGGAACCTATTTGGTACTAATAAGATACAAAAAGGAAGTGCAAAAAAAGGAAGCTGTTAATGCCACGGCTGTTTTATTTTTTGTAAAAAAACGTAAATAAATTTAACTCCTGTTTTGTTTTATACCTAAATAAGTAATTGTTCCTTTTAACTTGCGGATAATTCAGCTTAGTCCCTGAACTGCTTTGTTTGAGTTAGTTATGTTGTTATCCTTTTAATTTATTAATTGGGGGTTAAGGCTTATTCTAAAAATTCGATTTGTATTTTTAAACGGAAAGAATAACTTTGTGTTTTATTGAAAAAGGAATTATATAAATCAATTAAAAATCAACAAAATGAAAAAAATTTTATTTATTGTTGCCCTGGCAAGTTTTATTTGGTCTTGCAACACTAATTCAAAAGAAGAAACCGGATTTACTATTGACGGTACTATTTCAGGCTATCAAGACAGTGTGATTTTTTTAAAAAAACGCGAGACAGGAGCTTGGAAAACTGTTGATTCAGCAAAAGTTGTTGAAGGTAAGTTTCATTTGAGCGGAAAAGTTGATTACCCTGAGGTTTATTATTTATTAAATGAAAAACTTCGCTTTACGCTGCCTATATTTATGGATAATTCAAAAATTACCGTAAGTGGGAAAATGGATGATTTAGGCAATGTAAAAATTACCGGTTCAAAAGCACAAGATGCTATGAAAGCATACAATGATGAAGTGAAACCTTATAACGATAAAATCGAAGACCTTTACAAGCAATACATGGCTGCTCAACAAGAAGGAAATAAAGAATTGTTAGAGCAAATTGACTCGTCGTATTATGCTATTAATGATGAGAAAATTGCTTTTACTAAAAATTATATCGGAACAAATAATAAATCGGTAGCGGTACCCTATATATTATATAGAGAACTTTCTTATTCTTTGGAAGTAGAAGAATTAGATTCATTATTCCAATTAATGGATACTTCCCTTTCTGAATCGCCCTATTATAAAATTTTAGACGAGCGAATTAAAACGCTTTATAATGTTGCCATAGGAAAAAAAGCTCCTGATTTTACATTAAATGATACTACCGGTAATCCCATTTCTTTATCCCAGTTTCAAGGCAAATATTTATTAATTGACTTTTGGGCTGCTTGGTGTCGTCCTTGTCGGGTTGAAAATCCGAATAATGTAAAATTGTATGCTGATTATAAAGATAAAGGATTTGAAATTTTGGGTGTTTCCTTTGATGATACGCGTGAGGCATGGGTAAAAGCCATTAAAAAAGATGGTTTAACATGGCCTCAAGTTTCCGATTTAAAAGGTTGGAACAGTGCAGCCGGAAAACTTTACGGTGTAAGTGCAATTCCGCATACCGTTCTTTTAGATAAAGAAGGTGTTATTATAGCAAAAAATTTAAGAGGCGAAGAATTAAGAAAAGAAATAGCTAAATTATTAGATTAAAGCTAACTCTTAAATTTCTGGTATTTATGATAATTGCTTATTAGCAAAGCTAATAAGCAATTATTTAATAACAAATTAATTATCTGACAGTAAACCTTCAAATGTCCTAAAAGACAATTTAAAGTTTACCTCCGATTAACTAATTTTATCTACCTGTTAAAGATTTGGGTATTCTTCCTGACTTTATTGCTTCGGAACGTAAGCGTCTGCCTACAATTTTTTCATTCATTTTACCCAGTTCCAGAACTTTATCCACATTTATTCCATCCAAATCAATTCCCATTTCATCCATCATAACAATCATGTCTTCGGTTGAAACTAATC
>JALSLF010000649.1 GCA_026988445.1 Bacteroidales bacterium | reverse complement strand
TTATTAATCAAATTATAACTCAATTCTTCAATATCATCCGTATATTGTTGCAAAATACTTACAAACTTTGACAAACCATCGGCTTCCCATTTACGTAATTGCGCTTCTTTCTCACCTTCACGCTCAATTTGTAAAGCTCTCTGCAATTTTTCATCCAGTTTAATCAAATTTTTACCGATACTATCATTTTCTAAAATCTCAGGAAGCTTATTTTTCAAATAATTATCCGATAACTTTTTAACCAGTATATCAAGTTCAGCATATCGTTCCGAAATTTGATTTATATGCCTATACACCTCTTTATATTTTTTCGAATCGCCTTCAACTTTATCCGCTTTACCTTCGGCTGCAATATCTCTGATAAAACGCGAAATAGTTCTTAGCTCAGCCGATACACGCTCTTCCAAATAATTAATAGCAAATTGAAAACCAATAAAAAATAAAATAAACCAAAGAGTGATAAAAAAACTCTCTTTATTTAATTTTGAATAAACTGCCTTTTTCGGAAAAGTAATGCATACAAAACTATTAATCAAGTGATTGTATTTAAAAACCAAATACCAATCTTTACCGGTTTCATCTTCCGGCCAAACATAATTTAATATACCTTGTTTTCCTTTATGTTTTGCTAACTGTTTAAACATTTGCGTACCGGAGAAATCCATACCGCGTTCCTTAGGATGTATGGATAAGCGTCCCTTATCGGTAATAATAAATGCATAACCCTCTTTAAAATATTTGCGCCCATCAAAAATAGATTTAAGTGCACGCCCAATACGTTCTTTTAAACCCACATAATACATACCGCGAATTTTCCCTTCAATATACAAAGGTCGATAAATCGCCTGATACCATGTTCCGTTTTTATAGCTCCGTTCACGGTACTGATTCCCCGCTTCGATACTTTGAACAATCTCCGAAGAATTCAGAATAATATCGCCCAACAAGCGTTCTTCGTTCGTATTTACAATATTAGTGGAAATATTAACATAACCCCAAGCCGTTTTTTGATAGATTGAAGCATCCACACGTGCAATTTTCCGTAATTCATCAACAATAAAATAGTTCTCAATAAACGACATATCATCCACAAACCACTCATGAATTTTCACCTTCATCGGCTTATGCGATATTGGGTCAACAGCATCAAAAACAATATTTGCCGAATCACTTTCTTCAAAATAACTAAACTCATTAATTTTGTATTCGGCAAAATTCGATGCCATACTTAAAATATCCTTATCGCGCACCCGGTAAAGCTCAATTACACTATTCAATTCTTCAATCTCATGATAAAAACCATCGCGCGTTTCCGTATAAATATTTTTTCTTGCCTGATAATAAAGCAAACCGCCAATTATAACAAACAACAGAATAATACTCCCATTTACAACTAAATGGACACGGGAAAATATTTTCAAAGCTTTAAAATTCATTTTCAGGTATTTACAACAAAAACCATCAAAACCACCTATTTTTGAACTATAAAAATAGAATTTTTTTAATAGTTCTTTACATTTTTTGCTGTTTTTTTATAAAAATCATAAAAAATCAATACACAAATCTTGCCATTCAACCTTAAATCCACAGCTATGTTCGTAGCGAAAAGCCAAAAGCATGTCCGACTGCCGGCGGACGTGCATCAGTATTGGGTAGCGCAGAAAAAAGCAACGCAGACGTAGCATCAGTTACGGTGAGTGTTTACTCCGACTACTGGCGGAAGGTTCTTTTGAGCATTCCCAATAATGGTGTGCAATTTGGTTTTGCAGTAGAAAATAGTTGCGGATTTAAGGTTTTATAATATTTGGGCGGCTACAGGCTTTCCGCTTGTAGTCCCGATGATGAAAAATAACAAAACTATAAAATTTAAAGGAGCTCATTTCAATCGCTCTTTAAATTTTAGTTTTGTATATTTTTCACCATCGGAAGCTACCGCTGCAATCCTTGCCGCAACACGCCACAAAGCAATACCAAACCCAAAGCCCAAAGCACCGCACAACACACCAAACAAAACCGGCAACAATTTAACAATTCAACAATCTGCCAAAAGTCCGACCAAAAGTAACCAGAAACCAGCCACCAGCATCCAGTAACCAGTAACCAACAACAATTTATCAATTTAACAATTCAACAATTTATCAATTTATCAATTTAACAATCCGTCAGCAGCCAAACAAGTTATTCAACACTCAATTTACCGGTAGTCAGATACATCTTCATTGAACATCAACCACCGGTCAAAACATACAAGCTCTGAACGTTCAAATATCCTTACGGACGATTTGAAGTTAAGTAACCAGCAACCAGTTACCAGTTACCAGCCACCAACTTCTGCAAAAACCAAACATTTGTCATTTTATATATAAAAAAGACATTATACCTTTGCTACAAACAAAACAACAATGAAAAAAGGACGCGAAACAAAACCGCATATTGGCATTTTCGGACGGCGAAACAACGGAAAAAGCTCATTAATAAACTGTTTGGCAGGACAAGATATTGCCATTGTTTCAGACACAGCCGGTACTACAACCGACCCTGTAAAAAAATCATTTGAAATTACAGGTTTTGGACCCGTAGTGCTTATTGATACAGCCGGCATTGATGATCATGGCGATTTAGGCAACAAACGCATCAATAAAACCTACGATACCATTAAAATTATCGACTTAGCCATATTGGTGATTGCTCAAAATAAATTTGGCGAATTTGAAAAAAAATTAATCAGGGAATTCCAATTTTACGATACACCTTTTTTAATCATTCACAATAAATCCGATTTAGAAACACTAAAACAAGAAACAAGCGATTTTCTTAAAAAAAATTACGCTGCCACAGCTATTGAATTTAGTAGTTTGAACTGCAAAAACCAAGTTGATAAATTAGAACAAATCATCAGTAAAATAAAAAAACTCATTCCTGAAAATGCCTATAAAACACCGAGTTTAATCGGCGATTTAGTCAGCTACGGCGATATAGTTTTACTAATTACCCCCATTGATATAGAAGCACCGGCAGGCAGAATGATTTTACCTCAAGTACAAATGATACGCGATATTCTGGACAACGATTGCGTAGCAATCGTCTTAAAAGAGCGCGAAGTAGATGCTTTTTTACGAAAAACAGGCATTAAACCCAAATTGGCAATTACCGACAGCCAAATTTTCCTGAAAGCAGATGCTTCGATTCCAAAAGATATTCCTTTAACGGGGTTTAGCGTAGTACTTGCCCGCTTAAAAGGCGATTTTGACAATTATTTAAAAGGCACACCCAAAATATCGGAACTAAAAGACGGCGACCGTATTCTTTTATTAGAATCGTGTTCGCATCATGTTTCTTGTGATGATATAGGCAGAGTTAAAATTCCGCGTTGGGTTTCTAAATTTACCGGAAAAAAATTAGCCTATGATGTAGTAAGCGGTTTGGATAATTTAAAAAGAGATATTCATGATTATGCATTAGTTATTCAATGCGGTGGCTGCATGATTACTCAAAAACAAATAAAAAACCGTTTAAAACCCGCTATTGAAGCAGGTATTCCCGTTACAAATTACGGAATGGCAATTGCATGGGTACAAGGCATCTATCACAGAGCCGTAGCACCATTTTTAAAAAAGCAAGAATTTAATAATACAGATTATTTATAGCAACAGGGCTTTAAGCCTATTAAATTTTTATCAAACAAAAAATTGAACGAACTATTACTCATTAAATATCCGAAAAACGGCTACCGGTAATTATTTACAAATACTAAACCAATGTCGTTTAGTTAAGACTTACATATAAATTATTGATAAATAAGGCAATAAGATTTGTTTCTTTTAGATTGAAAACTTGCTCTACTAAGAGGTTTAATCGATTTTAAGTTGAGATTTATTTACAATAACAAAAACCTTATCTTTCATTTTCAACCTTAATAGAAAAAAAACAACAATTACCCCAACCTTATTACCTTATTTAATTGATATATTGTAAGTGTTTAAAATTAGAAAATTACATTTAGATACAAATATAACAACCATATACAAAGTAATTTAAAGCTCCTCCTTAACTAAACGACATTGAATATTAAACGTTCAAATGTCCTAAAGGACGACTCGAAGTTTAACAACACACTGATAACCATACAGTTACAACAACACATAAAAACACATACAAGTGCTCATTGAGCCAGTTACCGGCACCAGTTACCAGTTACTAGAAACCAGCTACCAGCGACAAAAACAATCCGCCAGCAGTCAGACAAGTTTTAGAAATGTAAGCATCATTTACTTCAACTTCCTGTATTTTATTCTTTTAGGTCCGGTATCTCCCAATCTTTTTTTACGGTTTTCTTCATATTCCGAATACGAACCTTCAAAGAAATATACCTGTGAATCACCTTCAAAAGCTAAAATATGTGTAGCTATACGGTCTAAAAACCAGCGGTCATGCGAAATAACCACTGCACAACCTGCAAAATTCTCCAAACCTTCTTCCAAAGCACGCAAGGTATTTACATCAATATCATTCGATGGTTCATCAAGTAAAAGTACATTCGCCTCTTCTTTTAAAGTTAAAGCCAAATGCAGCCGATTACGTTCACCGCCCGACAACACACCGCATTTTTTTTCTTGGTCAGCGCCGGTAAAATTAAACCTACCCACATAAGCACGTGAATTAATGAGTTTATTTCCCAGTTTAATTTCTTCACCACCGGCTGAAATTACCTGATAAACCGTTTTTTCAGGGTCAATATCCACATGTTGTTGATCTACATAACCGATTTTTACCGTTTCACCCACTTTAAAGCTACCGCTATCCGGCTTTTCCGAACCAATAATCATACGGAAAAGTGTAGTTTTACCCGCTCCATTTGGACCAATTACTCCAACAATACCATTGGGCGGAAGACTGAAATTCAAATCTTCAAATAATAATTTATCGCCAAAGGCTTTGCTTACATGTTGCGCTTCAATTACTACATCACCCAAGCGCGGTCCGTTTGGGATAAAAATTTCCAGATTCTTTTCTTTTTCTTTTACATCTTGATTTAGCAATTTATCATAAGCAGATAAACGTGCTTTGGCTTTGGCATGACGTGCTTTGGGACTCATCCGCACCCATTCCAATTCGCGTTCCAATGTTTTACGGCGTTTACTTTCCGCTTTCTCTTCCTGTTCAAGTCGTTTTGCCTTTTGTTCCAACCACGATGAATAATTACCTTTCCAAGGAATACCCTCGCCACGGTCAAGTTCTAATATCCAACCGGCAACATTATCCAAAAAATAGCGATCGTGGGTAACGGCAATTACCGTACCTTTATATTGTTGCAAATGTTGCTCTAACCAATCGACACTTTCCGCGTCAAGGTGGTTTGTCGGCTCATCAAGCAAAAGAACATCAGGCTCTTGCAAAAGCAAACGACAAAGTGCCACACGACGGCGTTCACCTCCCGATAAATTCTTTACCAAAGCCTCTTCCGGCGGACAACGTAATGCATCCATAGCCCTTTCTAACTTACTATCCAATTCCCAACCGTTATATTGT
>JALSLF010000648.1 GCA_026988445.1 Bacteroidales bacterium | reverse complement strand
TCGGATTTCTGTAAGTAGTCGGCGGAGTGATTTATTTTTCTGAATAACGAACACCGAATCACTTGTCCGACTACCGGCGGAACGATTAAGGATTTTAGATTTATTTTTTCTCATAAAACTTCATAATTCATAATTCGTTAATCAATCCGCAGATAGTCGGACAAATGATTCATTATTTTTTTGAATATCGAATACCGAACACCGATTAAGGGTTTTAGATTTTTGAAGTTTCATATATACAGGCTGAAAGCCAAACTTATACTAAGCTAAGGCAGCGCCTTGGGATAAATCAAACACTAAATAAAAGCACCCTGAAAAGGGTAAATTAAATTGCACTTACAGTGCGAATACTAATTTTATTTTGTACTTAACCCAAGGCGTTGCCCTTGGGCTAGATTAATTAAGGCTTTCAGCCTTAAAAACCGTTTTTTTACTTAATGAGACTAAATAAAACAATAATTTATTTAACACAGCATATTAATAATACCCCTTAACTAAACACCATAGATTAAAAACATGATGAATACAGAACACCGATTAAGGATTTTAGATTTTCTGCTGCTTATTAAACTTCTTAATTCATTATTCGTTAATCGATCCGCCGGTAGTCGGACAAGTTATTCGATATTCATTTATATTTTTTAATATCGAACACCGAACACCGATTTAGGATTTTTGATTTTCTATTGTACATTAAACTTCATAATTCATTATTCGTTAATCGTTCCGCCGGTAGTCGGACAAGTTATTCGATATTCATTTATATTTTTTAATATCGAACACCGAACATCGAACACCGAATAACGATTAAGGATTTGAGATTTTTAATTTGTAATGACACCAAAAAATTATAAGTATCGGAAAAAATTTTGTTATTTGCTTAATAAAATCTATTTTTATCATTAAGTTAATTTTTTGTTAATACGCAACAGGTTTATTTAATTGGTTATCAATAGCCCCATGCTTTAGCATAGGGATAAAAAGTTGAAAAACAGAGGAGTTTTGGCGGGATTTTGGTTTGCGAAGCACCAAAATCATGACAAAACATGTTAAATATTAATTAGTTAGAATTATTGAAACCTGCAGTAGTAACAATTTTTTGACATTAAACAATAATTTTATTCGTAAATATGCTACAATCAATGACCGGCTTTGGGAAAGCCATAAAAGATATTGAAAACAAGAAAATTACCGTTGAAATACGTACTTTAAACAGCAAGCAAGCTGATATTACAGCTAAAATTCCTGCTTTGTACCGCGAAAAAGAAATGGAATTACGTAATTTACTTACGCAAAGTCTTAAAAGAGGAAAAATTGAGCTTAATTTTTGGATTGAAGAAAATGAAAATACCGGTAGCGTAGTTTTAAATAAAGCTGTAATAAGTAACTATTATACTCAACTTCAAGAAACGGCTACCTACTTAAACCGTAATATTGAAAAAGAAAATATCTTGGAAATTATTATGCGTATGCCCGAAGTTTTAAAAACAGAAGTGAAAGAATTGGATGAAAAGGAATGGGCACAAATACTAAAAACGGTAGATGAAGCATTGATAGAAATAAAAAAGTTTAGAAATCAAGAGGGGAAAGTTTTGCAGGATGATTTTGAAAAAAGAATTGCTACCATTGAACGATTACTGCTTAATATAGAGCCTTTTGAAAAAGAGCGTATTGAAAAAGTTAAAGAACGCATCAAGCAACATTTTCAAGATAACCTGAAAGATATTGAAACAGATAAAAATCGCTTTGAGCAAGAGCTGATTTATTACCTTGAAAAATTTGATATTACCGAGGAAAAAGTTCGATTAAAAAATCATTGCAGCTATTTTATTCAAACAATGAATGAAAATGAGTCGCAAGGAAAAAAGTTGGGTTTTATCAGTCAGGAAATAGGTAGAGAAATCAATACAATCGGTTCAAAAGCCAATCATTCCGAAGTGCAAAAAATTGTGGTGCAAATGAAAGATGAACTTGAAAAAATTAAAGAACAGGTATTGAATGTATTGTAGCTATTGAATTATAAATCTTTTTTAAATTCATACTTTTTTCTCTTTTATTCTTGCCTGCTTAATAAAAAATCCTATCTTTGTAGCTTATTTAGAAATATTAAAAATAAGAAGATGAATAAAAACAATGTAAAACTTACCTTTAAAAACAATCCGATAACATTATTAGGCAACGAAATTAAAGTAGGAGATAAGGCTCCTGATTTTAAGGTATTAGCAAACGATTTAAGTCCTGTAAAATTATCGGATTATAAAGGAAAAGTAGTAGTACTTTCTGTTTTTCCTTCTATAGATACAGGTGTTTGTGCTACACAAAACCGAACATTTAACAAAAAAGCTACTCAATTAAGCGATGATATTGTAATTATCGGTATTTCGGTAGATTTACCTTTCGCTTTGGGCAGATTTTGTGGAGCCGAAGGTATTGATAAAGTAATTACTACATCGGATCATAAAGACTTGGATTTTAGTAGTAAATACGGTTTTTTAATTGAAGAATTACGCCTTTTGGCACGTGGTACTGTGGTTATTGATAAAGAAGGTGTTGTACGTCATGTAGAATATGTTAGCGAAGTAACTAACGAACCGGATTATGAGGCTGCTTTAAATACTGCAAAAAGTCTGGTTTAGAAGAATATAATTTCATGAGAAAGGACTGTTGATTCAGTCCTTTTTTGTTTCTTTAGCTTAATGATGAAAACTGAAATTTTGCAATCTCCGGTGCAAAATCAACAAATTCTCGGTAATTGCTCGCCTATTAGCATATTAACTACTCTTTTTCCGCCAATGGCACTGTGCAGCACTACTTTTCCATTGTGCTCGCTTACTATTTCACCAATTAATTGTGCTTTTTTGCCTTTTTCATTTGAGCGTATCTTATTTAAAAATTCTTGTTCAATTTCCGGTGAAACAATAGTAATAAAAATGCCTTCGTTGGCAACATAAATCGGGTCTAATCCCAATAGATCACAAGCTGCGGATACTTGCGGGAGTATCGGAAGATTTTTTTGAAAAATGTTAATGCCCCAGTTTTGTTTTTGACAAATTTCGGATAATGTAGTACCAATTCCGCCACGTGTCGGGTCTCTGAAAAATCTGATTTTACTACCAAACTCATCCAAAAGCTCTTTAACAAGATGATTTAAGTTTTGTGTATCGCTTAAAATATCCGTGTCAAACTCTAAGCCTTCACGTACCGACATAATCGCCATTCCGTGCGATGCAATAGGTCCACTCACAAATATTTTATCTCCGGGACGAATATTTTTTTCATGAATATCTGCTTTGGGGTTTAATTCACCAATGCCCGTTGTGTTGATAAAAATTTTATCGCCTTTGCCTTTTTCAACAACTTTGGTGTCGCCGGTAACAATTTGTACATCGGCTTCTTCGGCAGCATATTTTATAGATACCAAAATATCCCAAAATTCTTTCATCGTTAAGCCTTCTTCAATAATAAAAGCTAATGATAGATATTTGGGTATTGCCCCGCACATTGCTATATCATTCACCGTTCCGTTAACAGCCAGTTCACCTATATTGCCACCGGGAAAGTCTATGGGAGATACTACAAAACTGTCTGTGGTAAAGGCTAATTTTCTGTTTAAATTAAAAGTAGCTCCGTCGTGTTGTTGGTCAAGTAAATTATTTTTCAGTAAAGAAAAAACACCATCGTTTAACAATCGGTTTGTTAAAATACCGCCGCTGCCATGTCCAAGCGTAATTATATCATAATCCAGCTTGGGCATGGGGCAACTTAATTGCATTTTTATTTTTTTGTCGTTCATTTAATTTTACTTTAAAATTTTTTCAATGTTTTAAAATTGAAAATCCGAAATGTGAAAATATGCTGCACATGCCCCTTCCGATGAAACCATAGGTGCACCAAGCGGATGTTCGGGAGTGCATTTTTTGCCGAATTGAGGACATTCATCAGGTTTTTTAATCCCTTTTAATATTTGTCCGGCAATACATTCTTTACTTTCTTTCACTTTATCTATCGAAATCTTAAATTTTTCATGGGCATCAAAATTTAGAAATTCTTCTTTTAATTTGTATCCGCTTTGTGGTATGGTACCAATACCGCGCCAATCGCGATTGGATATTTCAAAGGCTTTAAATATAATTTCTTTTGCACTTGGCGTTCCTTCCTCTCTGACAACACGTTTGTAAGCATTCTCTAATTTATATTCGCCCTTTTCTAATTGCTTAATTGTTTGTAGAATACCGGCAAGTAAATCCACTGGTTCAAATCCGGTAACAACAACCGGTCTTTTGTATTTTTCCACAATCGGATAATATTCTTCCAAACCCATTATGGCAGCAACATGCCCGGCAGCTAAAACACCATGTACTTCACTTTCATCATCGTTGAAAATAGCTTCTAATGCAGGGGGCACTAAAACATGGGAAGTTAGTATCGAGTAATTATTCAAAGCCATTGCTTTTGCTTGTATTACCGATAGGGCATTGGGAGGTGCAGTGGTTTCAAAGCCAACGGCAAAAAAAACAACTTCTCTATCGGGGTTTTCTTTGGCAATTTTTACCGCATCAAGTGGAGAATATACTATTTTAATATCTGCTCCGCCGGCTTTGGCTTCCAAAAGGCTTTTTTTTGAGCCGGGTACCCTAATCATATCACCGAAAGAACATAAAATTACCTGCTTTTCTTCGGCAAGATAAACGGCTTCATCAATCAAGGCAAGTGGCGTTACACATACCGGACAGCCGGGACCGTGTATCATATTTATTTTATCGGGTAATAAATCTAAAATGCCGTTTTTTACTAAACTATGGGTTTGTCCTCCGCAAATTTCCATTATGTTCCATGATTGAGTTACGGTTGAATGTATTTCATCAAGGTACTGTTTTACTAATTCGGGAGATCGAAATTCATCTAAATATTTCATACTGGGCTTGATATATTGTTTCGTGTATTCGGCTTTTGGTTACCTGTAGCCGCTTATCCAACTATCGGAAGAGTGTGTTTTTAAGAATTGTCAGAACTTAAACGATTAACTGTTGTTTACCACTTTAAAACACGGACAGCTGCTTTAGTAGCCTGTCGTTTTTTGTCATAATAACAAGAATATAAGCGCTTATTCATCATTTTCGGACAATTCTGCATCGTATTCGCCCATCTGTCTTAAAAATTTAGCGGTTTCATTAGCTTCTTGTTCATCGACAATACTTATGGCTACACCCACGTGTACCATAACATAATCGCCAATTTTTGCTTCGGGCAACATCGACATATTTACCTCTTTTTGAATACCGCCGTAATCTACTTTGGCTATTCTGAAAACATCATCTAAGGCATCTGTAAATTCAATAATTTTTCCGGGTATTGCTAAGCACATAGTATATAATTGTTAAACTGTTAAATTGTTAAATTGTTAAACTGTTAAATTGTTAAACTGTTAAATTGTTAAACTGTTAAACTGTTAAACTGTTAAACTGTTAAAACTAGTCCAACTATTGGCGGATTGTAAAATTGCTAAACTGTTAAATTACTAAAACTTGTCCGCCCATT
>JALSLF010000647.1 GCA_026988445.1 Bacteroidales bacterium | reverse complement strand
CTATCAAGAACGGACTCTGCGAATATTCGTATTTATAAGCAAAAGGCAGATGAATACAGAACGAATGGGTATTATCGGGAGGAGAGTGACTGTTATAATAAAATTGCAACTATTTGGTGGGAGCACAATTATTTCTCACAAGCTGCCGATTATTATAGTAAATCTTTGGAAATTAATAAAAAAATAGGAAATGCAAATGGAATTGCTATGATTAACAGCAATTTAGCACTTATATATGCTGATAATGGCAAGTATGAAAAGGCACTAGAATACTTTGATAAAACCTTATCTATTAGAAAATCAAGAAATGAAAAAATAGGAATTATTGCTGCAAGAATTAATATGTCGGTAGTTTTGAATAATTTAAAAAGATATGACGAATCGGTAAAACACTTGATGGCAGCACTTGATTTAGCAAGAGAAATGAACGATTATAAACAAATGCGCTCATGTTACGGAATGCTTTCTGAAACTTATGAAAAAGCAGGTAACTACAAAAAATCAATGTATTATTTTGAACTTTACAAAAAATTTAATGAACTTGTTGAAAATGAAAAAGTTACTAAAGCATACAATTATGCAAAAGAACAAGAACTTAAAAGAAAACTTATAGAAAAAGAAAATAAAATAAAAGAACTGGAACTTATAAAAAAGAACTATGAAATTATAACTACAAAAAAGAATCTAATCAAAACCGAAAAAGAAAAAGTAAGTTTGCTCGATACAATATCTATTAAAGAATTAAAAATAAAATATTTAGAAAATCAAAAGAAATTAGACCAAGCTATTGCACAAAAGGATAAATTACTTATTAGAAATATAATTTATATAAGCCTGATAATTTTATTATTACTCTTTATTTTTATATTCTTTTACTTTCAAAAACTAAAATCCTATAAAATTTTAAAATTAAAGAACGCTGAAATATCACAAAAAAATGAAGAAATTCAAATTCAAAAAAACAATATTGAAGAACTTTTAGCAGAAACAAATTCAGCACACGAATCGATTAAGAAAAGTATAGATTATGCAGCCTATATACAAAAAGCATTAATTAACAAAACACCAAAACTTTCCGATTATTTTCCAAATTCTTTTATTTTATATAAACCCAAAGATATTGTGGGCGGTGATTTTTATTGGTACTCCAAAGTGGGTTCAAAAATTATTGTTGCTGCAGTAGATTGTACAGGGCATGGTGTGCCGGGAGCTTTTTTAACAGTACTTGGAAGTAATATTCTAAATAGAATTGTTAATGTCTCAGGGCATACTAAGCCGGGAGCTATTTTACAGGAACTACATTATGAGGTTGGAAGATCGTTAAATCAAGAAAATTCCAATAATAAAGATGGTATGGACATAGCACTGTGCACTATTGATATGCAAGAAAAAAAGTTTTGCTTTGCAGGTGCTAATAATCCTTTAGTAATGTTTCAAGACAATAAAATTAATGTTGTTAAAGGCGAAAAATATGGTATTGCCGGTATGTCGAATTTCATATATGATCGGATGAAAGAATCCGGGAAACATGAAGAAATGTATAAAACTCATGAATTTAAAATAACCCAAGATACTTGTATCTATCTATTTTCTGATGGATTTAGCGACCAAATAGGCGGCAGGGAAGGAAAAAAATTGAAAACGAAATATTTTATTAATTTACTCGAAGATTATCACAAAAAACCGGCTACTGTTCAAAAAAACTATCTAATTGATTTTTATGAGAAATGGAAAGGCAATGAGGAGCAAGTAGATGACATTGTAGTAATTGGAATTAAATTTTAAAAGTACGATGAATATGAAAACAACTAAATTTATTATTACATTTTTACTGGTGTTAATAGTTCATGCCGGTATAGCACAAAATCAAATTATTCCTGAAAAAAAAAGTTATCAAGACTCCACGGGTTTACTTTATTGGAACAAAAGTGAACCGGTATATATACATTTATCATCTAAACCGGATGAAAAAGGTGATTTACTAAAAAGCAAAGTTCATGCACAATACACAAATCCATTTTATTTTGACAGTGAGGGTATTAACTATGTAAGAACCCGATATGCTGTTGATACTGCCACTAAAAAAACAGTTACTCCCCATATCGAAATTCTTTTTGAAGTTTATGCCGACGGAAAAGCACCATTCACAAAAGCATATTTTACCGGAGCTAATAAAATTATTGTAGGCAACAAAACCTACTACGGTAAAGGTTTAAAAATTACTTTAAAATCAAAAGATGCCGGTTCCGGTGTGGAAAATATTTATTATTCGCTAAATTCAGAAGATTTTAAACCCTATAAAAATGAAATATATTTAAATAGCAATGAAGATAGTTGTATCTTAAAATTCTACTCGGTTGATAAGGTTGGTAATATTGAAAATATTCAAAAAAATGTTATAGAGTTTTATATTGATGAAGATGCTCCTGAAACTTACCATAATATTACAGGGATAGATTTAGAAAAAAATATTATTGCACTGAATACAAAAATTTATTTAGATGCTTCAGATGCAAAATCCGGTATTAAAACCACATATTATAAATTTGACGATGGAGCGTTTATTCCATACAACGGAAATGTTTTATCTTTAAATCAACTCTCGGAAGATCATCATACTTTAACTTACTATTCTGTAGATAAGGTAGGAAATAAAGAAACACTAAAAACATTTTCTTTCTTTTTGGATAAAAGTGCTCCTATATTAACTTCTGATGTTCTGGGTGACCGGTTTATTGTTAACGGGAAAATATATTTTTCGGGGAGAACAAAACTAAAACTTACAGCAGTGGATAATAAATCAGGAGTTAAAGAAGTAAAATACTCTGTTGATAACTCAGAATTTAAAGAATATACTGAGCCATTTTACCTGCCCAAAAAACCGGGAGTTCATATTATAAAATATTATGCTATTGACCGCATGAACAACAATACCGGTGTTGGTGGAAACAACTATAAAAACTATAAATACTCCACAAAAAAAATATATGTTGATTTAGTTGGTCCTACGCTGAATCACTCATATCTCGGGAAACGTTTTTTTACACGTGATACTGTTTTCTTAGGTAAAGATTCAAAAATTAAATTATCGGCAAATGATTTAGAATCCGGTTTGCAATATATTTCATATTCAGTTGATGGTGAACAAAAAGAAACCATGTATAAATCGCCTTTTAGCATTAGCGGTAACGGAAAACATTTAGTCGAATATTTTGGTTATGACAATGTAAACAACCGGAATATTGCCCGGTTTTATGTAATTGTGGATGAAACACCACCTGAACCATCTTATACATTTAGTGTTGAACCCTATAAAAAAGAAAATGGTTTAAGCGTATATCCTTCATATGTAAAGATTTATCTGTCAGGCGCTGATAAAATGACCGGAACAGAACAAATTTTTTATTCGGTAAACGGAAGTCAAGAAAAACTATACACACTTCCAATTTCAGGATTTAAAAAAGGCAAAAACTTACTCAAATTTAGAACCATTGATAAACTAGGCAACGAAAAACAAGACGAGATTAATTTTATTGTAAAATAAAGATAAAAATAGAGTTATCAGGCACACTTTAAACTATTCCTAAAATTGAGTTAATAATTATTGAATACTCAATTTTAGGAATAGTTTATTCTACACGCTAAAAAACATAAAACATCCTTCCTTTCAATACTAAAAATTAATTTATCTTTGGCAAAAACCAAATAAAAAAATACAGTAATGATAAATAAACAACTTTTAAACCCGCAAAGTATTGTTGTTGTCGGCGGGTCAAACGATGTGCACAAACCGGGCGGAAAGGTACTAAAGAACCTGATTGACGGTAATTTTAAAGGTAAATTATATGTAACAAACCCAAAGGAAAATGAAGTTCAGACAATAAAGAGCTATAAAAAAGCAGAAGATTTACCTGAGGTGGATTTAGCAATAATTGCCATTGCCGCAAAATATTGTCCGCAAACTGTTAAAGTGCTTGCCGAAGAAAAAAATACGCGTGCCTTTATTATTCTCTCGGCAGGATTTAGCGAAATGGGTGCGGAAGGTAAAAAATTAGAAGATAAAATAGTAAAGATTATCAATAGTGTAAACGGTGTTTTGATTGGTCCGAACGGAATAGGTGTGCTTACACCTAACTATCACGGCGTATTTACCGAGCCGATACCCAAAATGGACCCGCATGGTGTTGATTTTATTTCCGGCTCGGGTGCAACAGCTGTTTTTATTTTAGAAACGGCACTTGCACGCGGTTTAACCTTTGCCAGTATCTATTCGGTAGGAAATAGTGCACAAACCGGTGTAGAAGATATTCTGGAATATATGGACGAAACTTTTGATATCGAAAACAGTCCAAAAATAAAGTTATTATATCTTGAAAACATAGAAAAACCGCAAAAGTTATTAAAACATGCTGCTTCATTAATCCGTAAGGGTTGCAAAATAGCAGCTATCAAAGCAGGTAGTTCTGATGCGGGAAGCCGCGCAGCATCATCGCACACAGGAGCATTGGCAAGTTCGGATGTAGCCGTAGATGCTTTGTTTAAAAAAGCGGGAATAGTACGTTGCTATGGCAGAAATGAGCTGATAAGCGTAGCTTCGGTATTTAAGCAGCCCGAAGCCGAAGGTAAAAACT
>JALSLF010000646.1 GCA_026988445.1 Bacteroidales bacterium | reverse complement strand
CCGGAATTTTTACCTTTTGTGATTTTTATAATCAGCTCCTTTATTGCTTTTTCTACAGGAACTTCTTGGGGAACATTTGCCATTATGCTGCCCATAGCTATTCCTATGGCAGAAGCGCATGCATCAAATATTTATGTTGCCATAGCAGCAGCCATTGGTGGTGGAGTATTTGGTGATCATTGCTCGCCCATATCCGATACTACCATTATTTCTTCCATGGCTTCGGCATCCGATCATATAGATCATGTAAAAACCCAATTGCCTTATGCTCTTTTGACCGGAGGAATTACTTCGGTTTTGTACTTGATACTTGGATTTCTCTTTTGACGACCGTAAAAAATGAAGTTTTTAGTAGGGTATTTTCCTTAATGATTGTATTTTAAATATAAGAAGCAAATACGAACCGTTAAGCTATTAATGGCTTATCTGCAATATATATTTGTCCGGAAGTATAATTATGACTTATAAACCATACTTTTTCAATAAACTATTAACTAAAATTTTTTACTATGAAACACATTAACTTTATTTTTATTTTATTGATTTCTGTATTTTTTGCTTCTTGTGATAAAAATGAGAATACAAATCCGAATCTGCCGGAATGTAAGTTAACAAAGGAAACTTTTGTTAATGGAAATAATCAATCAAGCGTTACTTACAGCTATGATGAGCAAGAAAGACTTATTAAAATTGTTGAGTCAGATGTCGACTATTCGCTCAGTATAGATATTATTTATGATGAAAACGGCAAAATTAGTAAATTAGAAGGCTCAGACAATGGTGATCAATTTATAGGTGAGTGTACATGGGACAATAATGTATGGTCTATTGTTTTTAAACTAAAAGAAGGGGATAGTTGGATAGAGACCGAATGGAAGCCGGTAGTTAAATTTGATGATAATAACCGAATTATTGAATATATGGATTATGAAAAAAATAATACAGGTGCTTTTGAATTATTTACAAAAAGTGTTTATACATGGGTAGATGATAACATAAGTTCTGAGGTTTTTACGGTTTTTTCATCAACAAAAAAGGGTTCAAGAAGTATTTTTAACAGAAAAAACAAACAATATCATACAAACGATTCTTACACAATCAATTATACTTATGATGATAAAAATAATGCTTTTGCATCAGTTGGGATTATGAGTATAATATGGAATGAACTGCCTGTTACAAAAAATAACATTATTAAAGAAGAAAAAAGTGGTAGTCAAAGCGCTAATAATGTTGAATATACTTATGAATACAGCGATAAAGATTTTCCTGTAAAATCAATAAGCAGTAATATGGAATCAGGCGTATATGTCCAATTTGAATATGACTGTAATTAATAGCATTGCATAATTGCAACTTGTAATTTTTATACAATATACTCAATTTAATAATTTTGTTGCATAGTTTTTAGTACAGTTCTACAAACTGTACTAAAAACTATGCAACAAAATTAAAAATAATTTACATCAACCTTTGCACTACTATCTAAACCGGCAATTTCTGAGAGTAAGTTGTTGGCAAGACTACTCGCGCCGATTCTGAATAATTTATTATTTAACCATTCATCACCTAAAATATCTGCAACAATTGCATAATACTCAACAGCTTGTTTTCCCGTTGAAATTCCGCCTGCGGGTTTTAAACCTATTTTTTTATGGTTTACACGATAAAATTCTTTGATGGCTTTTGTCATCACATAAACCG
This sequence comes from Bacteroidales bacterium, assembly GCA_026988445.1. Lineage (GTDB taxonomy): Bacteria > Bacteroidota > Bacteroidia > Bacteroidales > NBLH01 > NBLH01. The sequence continues at coordinate 27,113 of JALSLF010000646.1, read as the reverse complement.
CTTCTAAGGTAGCTGCGGGTTGCATTTTTCCGGTGGAGGTTTTAATAAAATCAGCACCGGCTTCCATAGCAATTATTGAAGCATCCCAAATTTTTTGCGCATCTTCCAATGCACCGCTTTCTAAAATTACTTTTAGATGTGCATTTTCAATATTTTCTTTAATTTCTTTAATTTCTTGATATACAGTTTCGTAATCTCCACTCAAAAATGTTCCGAGCGAAATTACAATATCTACTTCACTTGCACCGCTTAAAACAGCCGCTGTACTTTCAACTATTTTAACATCTAAAAAAGTTTGCGATGAAGGAAAGCCTGCTGCAACCGAGGCAATACCTATTTCTGCTTTCAAGTTTTCTTTAACCGTTTCTACAAGCGAAGGATATACACAAATAGCGGCAACATTAGGCATATCGGTAAAAACCGCAGGGAATTTATTTACTTTTTCTGTCATTCCCTTTATTTTTGCTTTAGAATCTGTTGCATTTAAGCTGGTTAAATCAATCAGACTAAATATTTCTTTTAAAACTGCGCTATTATAAAATTTTTTACTTTCGGCTTTTAGTTTGGCAATTTCAATGTCAATTTGACCAAAATCGGGAGCTGTATATTTTTTTAAAAAATCCATATTTTTTTGTTTATTGATTTATGCAAAATTAGTAAACTATATTCGTATTTGAGCGTGAATCTATGAGTTTTTTGGCTTTTCGCTATAAACATAGCTGCAAATTCAAGGTATTACACTAATTTGTCGTTGTTTTTATGCCGGTCAAAATCTCTTATAGTTTTCTTTTTCAGATTTTTTTGCAGAGCATCGGTTAAATCAATTCCTGTTTGGTTAGCAATACAAATTAGTACAAAAAGCACATCTGCCAATTCATCTGCCAAATCAAAGTTTTTATCACTTTCTTTAAAAGACTGGTCGCCATATTTTCGTGCAATAATGCGTGCCACCTCTCCTACTTCTTCCGTTAAAATTGCCATATTGGTCAATTCACTGAAATATCGTACTCCAATTTCATTAATCCATTTATCAACAATGGTTTGAGCTTCACTTATATGCATGGTTTATATTTTTAGTCAATTATCTTTCAAAAATAAGATAAATTTAGGACACTATGAATTTGTAAAAATCCGAATTAAAAAAAATAATGTAAATTTGCCAAAATTTTAATAGTCAAGATTATGTTAGAGAATATTTTAACATTGTTTATGTTGGTGCTGTTACAAATAGTTTTAAGTGTAGATAATTTATTGTATATATCTATTGAATCTAAAAATGCACCGGAGAATAAACAAACTTTTGTGCGGCATTGGGGAATTGGTATCGCTATTGTTTTTCGGATAGCTCTTTTGTTTATTTTGGTAAAGATAATCAGTTATTTTCAAGACCCGTTTTTATATCTTGATAACTCAATTATTAAAGGCTCTTTTAATATCCATGGGATGATTGTGTTTTTTGGAGGTGGTTTTATTGTTTATACTGCTATAAAAGAAATTTGGCATATGATTTCATTAGAAGAGTATCATCATATTGGTAAAACCCAAACAGAATCGGCAGGAAAGATTATTGCAATGATTGTAGTAATGAATTTGGTATTTTCTTTTGATTCAATTTTAAGTGCTTTAGCACTTACCAAAGTTTTATGGGTTATGATTGTGGCAATTATCATTAGCGGAACGGTTATGATTTGGTTGGCAGATTGGGTTTCTGATTTTCTTAAAAAAAATAGAGTTTATGAGGTTTTGGGATTGTTTATTCTGTTTTTGGTAGGCATTATGCTCTTGTCGGAAGCAGGAGATTTGGCACATTTACAATTGTTTGGAAATGAAATTACCGCTATGAACAAAACTACTTTCTATTTTATTTTGGTAATATTAATTTTAATAGATGTAGTTCAGAGTAAATATCAACAAAAATTAGCAAAAATTAAGCAGTTAAGTACTCAAAAACCGCTTAATGAAGAAAAATAATTTTAAGCTAAATTGAGTGATTATAAACTTTGTCAAACTTATCAGTTAAGCTTGACAAAGTTTTTAGCTATCAGGATTTAATCTTTTTCCATATCAAGGTTTTCCGGATAAAATATTTGCTTGCTACAACTTCAATCTCATTTTTTCGCATTTCGGTAACTTTAAAATCTACCAAAATTCCTTTTTCCGGTCCGTAAAGCGTTCCGTTTGTCCACATTTTATCTTCATTATCAAATTCTAAATCACTCAAAATAATTTTACCTACAAGTGGTTCGTTGCGTTTTTCTTCATCAGGATTTTTATAATCGGTTGTTTTTCCATTTTCCCAACCATTCAGCGCAATTACTTTTCCGTAATATTTGCTGCCTATTTTAAAAATCTCAATATCCAGTTTATTAGGCATATGATATTTCCCGATTAGTTCGTCAGCTTTTTGGGCGTGTACAAGAAATGATAAAAATAAACTGATTAAAATTAGAATTAATTTTTTCATAGATTAAATGAGTAAAATATTCAATCCCCGGCCGGGTAAATTTTCGATAATTTATCCTTGCCGGAGATAAATACTGAAATTTTTTTAGAAATTGTTAAACCTAAATTGTACGATTATGGCTACAAAATCGCAAAATTCAGCTTAAAAATTATATTTTATTTTCATGTATATCATTGAGTTATCACCATATTGCCCAAACTGACCTTTTTCATCTCCTACAAAAATATTTGAGCCCAAAAGAATAGAAAAACTATCTTCAAAATCGTAGGTAATTTTAGGTCGAATCAAAGCATCTCCATCGGTTAAGCCTATGTATGAAAATAATTCAAGGTGTAATGTTTCGCGTAAAGCATCGTAACGTGCTAAAAATGTTGCCATATTATTAGTCTCGTCTTCGGTCATGCCTTGCTCATAATCCATAATGTATTTTTGGATAAACTGTCCACTCAATTTTACGTCTCCAATGCTAAAATCCAGTCCTACAACATAGTTCAGATAATTTTTTTGTACTAATGCATCCGTGGCTAAGGGGTCTTCGGTTTGAAAGTACTTACCATCGTAATAAGCCACTTCTCCACGCAAGATAACTCCTTTTATTTCCGTGCTGAAAGAACCTCCGGTTAAATAAAGTCTGTGGTGTTCCGGTGTAATGTTTAAACCTGCAATGCTTGGTGGTTGTGTTGTCGGGTCAATAAATCTTTCAACATGCATTGCCGGATTATCATCCCAAGTATATCCTCCCATAAGGTCAAAGTCGATGTTTGAACCTAAAAATGAATATTTAAAAAATACTTCGCTGTTTTCCAATGAAGGATTTATTTCGCTTTTACTCCAATCAAAAGTAGGCGGTGCCGGAAAATCCGGTTGAATATACCAAATAGAGCCTTGTGCAGGACGCTCAGTGGGCGTAAACTGTGGTATCCAAATAGCTTCAAAAGTGCTGTTGCCAACATAATAGTCAAACTTTGCAGCAATTACACCTGTTCTTATTTCGTCAAAATCAGGTAGTAAAAATTCAGTTAAGTTTAGGGGTGAAACAACATCTGTTATAAAAACGCCATCTGCTTTACCCCAAACAACTTGTTGTTTACCTACACGAATATCTATATTGGAAAAATACATATCAACATATATTTCACGTAATCGAAAATCCAAACTGTCTGAATTATACATATAAATCATAGGGTTCACTTTAAAAGCTACTCGATCGCCTATTTTTTCAAAATTCAGGTTTAAAGTTTGTTGAATGATTCCAAAATCGCCATTGTTAAAGGTAATGCCTTCATAAGTTCGTGCAAAACCTGAAATATTGACTGTTTCTTGTGCTTTTGTTGAAAAAGCCATACTTATCAGCAATATTAATAATACTCCTGTTTTTTTCATTTTTTATATTTTTATTAAGATTAGAATTTTAATTTTTCGGTCATAATACCAAATCGCAGTATGGTGATTTGATGGTCAAAATATATATTGTAATAATCCTGTCCGTGATAAAATTGTGTAAAAAAACCTATGTCTTCAAGAAATTTAGGATGGTAAAAAAAAGTGAATTTCAGATTAATACGGTTTGCATCTAAAGCGTTCCAATCATACATGTTTCCAAAGAGCCATGTTAGCTCTCCTTTTAACGAAATACTAGCTTTCTCACGTTTTTTATTTTTATTCTCAGGCAATTTAAAGATTGAAAAAATATTATGCCAGCGATACAGACTGTATTGCCCGTCCAGTTCATCAATGGTTAATCCCGGAAAATGAAATTCAAATGAACTGGAAAAAAATTGTGCAGCATTACGTTTTTTATTGAAATTTGTTTTTATCAGTCCAAATTCAGTATAGTTTGTTGAAAAATTCCCCGTTTTCAAATTAATAGCTCCATCTTCGAGATAAAAATCGCCATCTTGCCCGTTTGAATGATGCGCCAATTTTGCAAAAGCACTCAGGCTGCACGCATTGGTTTTTGAGCGTAGTTTATAATATACCGTAACTTGCGGCATATAGCTGGGTGTACGTACCGGATATGATTCTTCTTGAAACATGCGGATGATTATTTGGGCAGTCAACACCCCCATCAAACGTGCATTTTTGCTTTTACGAATATAAAAACTCGGGGTTAAATTGGCTTCAAACCATAGCGATTCAATATTTCCAATGTCTGTAGGAAACGTTATATAGCTATTGCCAATATTTACTTGCGAAATTGTTGTTAGTTCTATTTCAGGGATATAGATGCTATCCTCCTGAGCAATAAGCTGAACTGAGCTTAAAAACACAAAAAGTGTTATTATAAAATAATTTTGCTTTATTTGAATCTGTTTCTTTTGCACGATTTTATGAATTTATTGTACAATAAAGTAATAAATATTTGAGCTCATTCCGGCTTTAATAATTATGATTATAGTTTAATTGGCAGCTACGGTAAACAGTAGTTTTTAAGTATCTGTAACCGCAGCTGCACTAGCTATGAAAAAACGATACAAGTTGTTATATTCCACGCATCATCATACGTTCGGTAAATTTTGATGCAGGAACACCTGTATTAATTGAAATATTGCTTAATTTAATAATCGTTTTGTGATTATTTTGCACATTTTGCATTACAGAATGGGTAATAATCCAATATCCTGATATTTTCTTAACTTCTTTTATGCTTAAAGTTTTCAATAATTCACCATCTTCGTCATAAAACTCTTTTTTCATGCCCACGAAGTTATCTTTACGTATCCATGTAATGGTTTTGCTATACATATAATCTTCGTCTTTCGATACACTTTCTACAACATAGCAAGCAATACCGTTTACGGTTTCTTCTCTCAAAAGTTTATGCACATCGGCATCTAATTTACGGTCGCCCAAATCGTCGTAAGTAAAATCCGAACCCATAAAATAATCACTTTTGCTGTCGCTTGAAATACGTTTTACTTTTTTTAGTGCGGGCAAATAAATCCATTGGTCATCTTCTTTATTTTCATCATCATAAGACCAATTCATAAAACTAGTGTTTTTAACATCAGCCGGCGACATAAAGAACATGATGCTTTTTTCAACCGTACCAAAATCTTTTGTGTATTGTTGAATTTTACGTACACGTGTTTGTCCGCTTTTGTTTATCAATGTCATAGTAAGTTGCGATGTTTGATCATCGCCCGAAGGCAAATTATAAGCTCTTTTTACAATTTCACGTCCGGTTAATTGTGCATTTGCAGCTATGCTTGCCATTAAAAATAGAGCAATTGCTATTCCTTTAAATTTCATTGTTTTCATTTTACTTAATTTTAAATTTAACATTCTTTTTTATTGTTGCGTGCAGCGAAGCAATTAATTGATATAGCGCTTGCTTCGCTGCAAGTTTAATTAATTTGTTTTATCTTTCTTTTTCTTTTTAAAGTACACATTACTTTGATACAGAAGAACCAACATAATGGTCAGCGTGCCTACAAAACTTGTAAACATATTTAGTGAAACCAAAGCACCAAGTTCTCTATTTGGAGGGAACACTGAAAACATCAGTACTAAAAATCCGGCAATTACAACTATTGCATTATAGATAATTGCTCGTCCTGAGTGTGCCATTGTTTTTTGTGCAGTAACCATTTTGTTTTCAGCACCAATTGCATTATGTCTGTATTGCTCTAAGAAGTGGACAGCATAGTCAATACCTATACCAATTGCTATACTGGATAATAAGGCAGTGGTAGTATTCAATGGTATATCCAAAAATCCCATAACACCAAAGCTGATTAGTGCAGTAATAATTATAGGTACTGAGCCAATTAAGCCAATGATCAATTTTCTGAACATCAAAGAAAGCAGCACCACAATAATGATTAATGATAAAATCAAACTTCTGATTTGTCCTTCAAGAATTAAATCGGTAAATACCAAGCCTTTGTATCCACTACCGGCATAATTCATATCAATGCCTAAGTTTTTAAAATCATCTTTATACTTTTCAATAATTGCCAAAGCTGCATTCATTGCTTTTGAATTATCACTCTTTAACTGGAAAGTTACATTTGCTTTTTCGTAATCATAGTCCACCACTTTGTTTAAATTTTCCGGGTCGCCCGACATTTCGTAAAGCAATAAATATTGAGCAATCATATCCTGATTGTCGGGTATGGTATTAAATTCCTCTTTGTCGGCATTCATTACCTTGTTCATACGGCGGATATAATCAGCCAAAGAGAAGGTATTACCTACTACTTGAAGTTCATCGTCCACATCTTTTTGCATTTTATTAACCAGTTTTAAAACAGCCGGTTCTTTAAAGGCATCTTTTTTCCCTTCGGCATCTAAAATTAAGTTCAGGGTACTTGTTCCGCCAAAATGCTCGTTAATAAATTTATCGGTTTGTACAATTTCGCTGTTTTTTTCAAATTTTTCAAGGAAACTGGAATTAATCCATATTTTTTGCATTCCGATAATGGATAATATTACAATTACAATTGTTCCCAAAATAGATACATATTTCTTTTCAATCACCCATTTTGCAAACGAGTTAGCTAATTTTGAGTGTGAATGCCCGCCTTTATCTTCGCTGTGATCAATTGGTCTTGCTTTAGGCAGTCCGAAAATCATAATACCTGCCGGTAAGAAAACCAAAGAGAATACCATTGCCATCATCACGCCAAAAGCTGTGAAAATACCAAAATATTTTACCGGATAAACTTGTGAAGTTAATAGGGAGATAAATCCTACGGCAGTAGTTATCGAAGTCATTACTACCGGTTTCCAAAGATATTTTAGCATATCCTGAGTGGCTTCGCGCTTAGTTGCATTTGGATGGTGGTTTATATATACTTGCAAGTGACTGTACAGGTGTATTCCATCGGCTACTCCTATGGCTATCAGCATTACAGGTATCATGGTTGATACTGCATAAATCGGTATATTTACTGCAGCCATTAAGCCAAAAGCCCAAATGGTTGAGATAAACACAACACCAAGTGTGATTAAAGTACCTTTGAGACTACGCAAGGTGATGAAAAGAACAATAAAAATCACCAATATAACTATGGGAACCATACGTTTCATATCGGCAGGACCAAGAAGTGCCATAGTGCCTTCTACAATAGGGCGACCGGCAACGTATATTTTAATATCATCGGTCTCAGAAGCTTTGGCGGTTTTTAATATGTGGTTGTAAAAATCTTGTGTAAACACATTGTCGCCAATTTCTGCAATAATTACGGTTACTGTTGTATCGTAAGATACTAATCTTCCGTAAACCATTTCGTTATTTAGTACATTTTCTTTTAATTGCTTTAATTTTTCCGGCGATTTAGGTGTTCGTTTATAAAATGCCTTAACATCCATTCCGTCTTCTGTGCCTATTATATTGTCGGCAGTATAAAGTGATGTAACATCATCTTTATTGATTTCATCAAATTTTTGAAAACGCTTGGTTAATTTTTTCAAGGTATCGAGTGTTTCCGTATTAAATACTCCTTTTTTATTTTCCAAAGCGATAATAATTCCATCTTTAATATTGAACCAACTTTCGGCTTTATCACTATAAATAAATGCCGGATGATCTTTTGGCATATATTCGTCAAGGTCTGTTTCCATACGGGTATTGTCTTTCATCTCTATAACAAAATATACCGATATGGCAAAAATAACCAACATAGTTATCCAGCCGTAATTCAATAATTTGTTTAATAATTTTTCCATTTTATTGTTTTTAATAGTTAATCTTAACTAACTTTGTTTGTAAATTTTTTAAGCTTTTAATATGATTTTTAATCCGTTAATTAACTTTTTACTTTCTTCTTTTAAGTTATTGTGTTGATTTTTTAAATCCCATTGTTTAATCATAAACCGTAATGTTCCAACAACAATCATTGCTAATGTTTTGTAATCAATATCTGTACGTATTTCCTGATTTTTTTGTCCTTCGAGCATTATGTTTTCTATGGTTTTTACTTTTACTTCCATAATTTCAACAATCCGTTTTTTCAATATTGCTTCATTTTTAAATACTTCCTCCGAAAATACTACGGAAATATGCGAAGGCTCTTCGATAAATATTTCGACAATTTTTGAAAACATAAATTCTATTTTTGCCATTGCTGTATCGGCAAATTGACTCATAGCTGCATCCATAAAAGAAGACATTTCTTCAAAGTTTTTCAAAATTGCCAGTAAAATATCAGTTTTGCTTTCAAAGTGGCGATAAATTGCCGGCTCTGAAATGCCTATTTCTTTCGACAAATTTTTTATGGTCAAACCTTGAATACCTTTTGTGGCTATCAAATTAATTGATTTTTCTATTATTTCAGCTTGCCTTTCAGTCATTACAGATGTTTCTTTTAAAATTTCGACACAAAGATAGTTAGTATTTACTAACATGCAAATATTTTAACATTTTTTAACGCCCACAAAGCTATAAATTTAAAACTTATGGATACTAATATACATTTATACAGTACCTTATATATGCTTTTGATTGTCGTAAAGAATTACGACTATTTTACCTCTATAATTTTATCAATATTTTCAAATAAACTTTTAACCATATTCTGCCATCGTTCCGGAAATGTTTTTTTGCTTTCATCCGTTGCATCAGGTCCTATGGCTGATTGTAATATTTCTTTTGGATTAGCGACTTTTCCGGGCATATAAAAAACTTCTACACTTTTTCCTGTATCCAAACGGGTAAAACGCACATTTGCATCTATATCAGCACCATAAAATAAAAGTCCGCGTCGGTTAAACTTGCCTTGAACTCCTAAAAAGCCAGTATTGTCCGTTGCTCCGGTGATATTTGATAAAACTTGTGCTACTACGCCTGTATTATCATCAAGGGTTCCTTTAAGTTCCACTTTTATTTCTCCTCTTTGTGGTGCTTTATCCTTATAAAGTGTGTTTAAGCCTTTTACAGCCATCATATATGCACCTGCTACTGTGGCACAACTATGACCGGCCATTTTTACTATATCAAGATAGGAAATATCAATGATTCCATTTTCAAAACTTCCTAAAAATGTGCCTAAATTATCTTGAAGAATAATATGATCAACTTGATCGAAAAATTTTGGATAATTCATAATTATTTAAATTAAATGATCTGTGAAAAACTTGCAATTTGATATTGTATTTTTGGCTTTTTTGTCAGTTTTTCGAAAACAATCAAGCCTATTATTGCTAAAACTATGCCTGCCAAAACATCTACTATATAATGATGACTCGAATATACAGCTGAAAACCAAATGCCAAGCATAAATATACTAAAAATTATTTTAAGGTATAAAGATAAGTGTTTTTTTACAGAATAATACAAAACAACTACGGGATATGCAGAATGGAGTGATGGTATGGCAGCTAATACATTTGCATTTTTATTGTAGATATTTGCAAATACAGGAATGCCAATTAGTTCATCAAAGCGTTCTAATCCGGCACGGTTCCCTGGAACAATTTTTAAATCGAAACCATAAAAATCTACATACCAAGGGGGTGCTGCCGGGTACAAATAATAGATACAGAAACCTAACAAATTTATAAACAAAAAAGCCATTGAATATTTTAAAAACATGTATTTGTCTTTTATATAGAGGTATATACCAAAGCCTATTGGCACCGGCATCCAATTTATGTAGAAAAAACCCGATAAAAAATCTAAAATTTTATTGTTGTTTTGATTAAAATATTCATTGGGCGTGAGGATATTTTCATTGTGCTTTATACCAAATAGTAGTTTCTCAAAATTGTAAGGTTCTTTAATATGAACGCGTGATATTTCATAATTAGGAATTATACGCATCGAGTCATATATTACCCAGAAAATGATAAATATTGAAAAACCGAGAATAAATCTTCTTGATTTATCATTAAAATAGAAGCTCGACAGCCATAAAATTACCAGAAAGTAATGTTCGTTTCTAATAGTACCGATAAATTTGTTCCATAACAAATATAGTGTAACTATTAAAAAATTGATAATCAAGTTTTTTTTTGTGAAGCGATTAAATTCCATCTTGTTCAATAAATATTTTTTGATAGTTTGGTTTTGCATCAGGAATACTTTTCCCGAAAAACTCTATATATTTTACCTTTGGCCAAAATTCTGTTTCTTCTGCAAATATGTACATATGTTTTAAAATTGAATTTTCGCCATTAATTTTTGTACTTATATAAGCCTTAAATTTTTCTGTTTGTACGAGTTTAAAATTTTTGTTTTTATCGGCGGCAAGCTTAACCGAAAAAGTGTTTTCTTTTTCTTTTTCGCAACTAACTCCATAGGCATACCATTTCTCAATCTTGCGTAGCTCCATTTTTTGACCGTGTTCTTCGTATCTTATCCAGTAAACTTTAATCGGTTCATTTTCAAGCAAGTTACCATTACTATCAAAATTAGCATCGTATATAATCGTATTTGCATTATGGTTTCGTTGAATATAAAATAAAAGTTTGTTTGTTCTTGGAGGAGTAGGATATTCACTCTTTTGTGCAAAAGTTTGCCAGCTGCTTGTAATTAGCAATATTACTATAATAATTTTCATAACAAATTTTCTTTTATATACCATTTTATCGTTTCGTTAATACCTTTTTCCAAATCAAATTCGGGTTTAAAACCAAAGTCTCTAATTAATGATGTGCTGTCACAAGCCCAGTTTACCTGTGATATTTCTTTATATTTTTCAGTATTAAGTGTTGGTATGTTGTGAAATATTTTACATGAGATTTTTTCATTAAAAAAAGCAATAATCCTTATCAATAATTTAGGAAAAACAATACATATTGTTTTTTTGTTGAGTACTGTTTTTAGTATTTTATTAAATTCCGATGCTGTGTATATATTTAAATCGCTAATAAAGTATGATTTTTGAATAATATTCGATTTTATTGCATCAAATATAACTCTTGTTAAATCTTTAATATAAATAAAACTTAAATATTGATTTTTTGTACCTATATAGGTTTCCATTCCAGATTTTATGCTTTTATACATGACAAAATAATCTTTTTCACGAGGCCCGTAAACTCCCGTAGGTCGAAAAATTAAATAAGGAAAGTTATTTAAAGATTTAATGTAAAGCTCTGCTTTAAGCTTACTTTTTCCGTATAGTGAAACGGGTTTCGGTGTGTCCGTTTCTTTTATGGGAGTCTGGCTGTTTTTTTTGCCCGGACCAAAAGCAGCAAGACTGCTTATAAAAATAAATTTATCCGGAATCATTTCAGTTTCGTATAATGCTTCAATCAGGTTTTTTGTAAATTCATAATTTACCATTTCGAACATACTTTTGTTGCAAGTTTTTGTTAGCCCTGCATTATGTATTATATAATCAAACCTTCCTGATTTTTTTAAATCTTTTTTAATGGTGTTTTTATCCTCTAGTTTTGTTTTGAAAAATTTAATGCCTGCATTTTTTAAATACTTTAAGTTGCTGCTTTCCCGTATGCCGGCATATACATCAAATTCTTGCATTAACGCTTCATTAACCAAAAAACTTCCTATAAATCCGCTTGCTCCTGTTATAAGTATTTTTTTCAACTTTCTATATTTTATGATAAAACTCTATAAATGCTTTAAATATATTCTTCTACGCATGTGTTGACGGGTTTCATACGGGTTAAACATTTGTATTGAGGGCTTATTATTTTCCAGAATATGACTTGTAATAGCTGTTTTAACTCCCTCGTTAATACATGTTTGCGTCATGTCCGCATAAAATATTGCAGGAATCCCTTTGTTGAAATATTTTGGTTTTACGGCGTGTAACAATAAATCTATTGTATCGTTTTTTTTCATATCTTTTAATATTTGTATAAAACCTAAAGGGAATAGTTTGCCTTTAGCTTTGATTAATGCTTTGGATAACGATAAAAAACCTAAACCAAAACCTACAACTTCATTGTTCTTATCAATAACAAAACCTACATACTTAGGATTAACCATTGAAAAGTATTGGTTTGTATAATATGTAATTTGTTTTTCGCTTAAGGGAACAAAACCGTATAAGTTTTTGTACGATTCGTTTAATGTGTGAAACATACTTTTTGCATAAGGTAGAATTTCTTTAGCCTTTTTTATTTTTAACAATCTTAAATTATATTTTTTTTGAACCAATTCTGATATACGTCGTATCTTTTCAGGTACCTTATCGGGTATTTTTACTTCCATTTGTATCCAATCTACATCTTTTTTGTATCCTAGTTTTTCTAAATGCTTAGGATAGTATGGGAAGTTGTAAATTACAGCTTGTGTGCCTATTTCATTGAAACCCTCTACCAACATTCCTTCTAAATCAAGGTCTGTTAAACCTAATGGTCCGTGAACTGCTTCCATATTCATAGATTTAGCCCAATTTTCAACAGTCTTTATTAAAGCTGATGAAACGGCAATATCATCTATAAAATCTATCCAACCAAAACGTACATTCTTTTCGTTCCAAATTAAGTTTGATTTATGATTTATAATGCCTGCAATTCGTCCGACAATTTTGCTTTTTTGGTAAGCTAACCAATAATGTGTTTCGCAAAATTCAAAAGCAGGATTTTTTTTGGGCGAAAGTGTAGATAGCTCAAATGCATGAAGCTGCGGAACTCTATAAGGATTTCCTTTATATAACCTATCGGGAAATGTGATAAATCTTTGTAAATCTCTTTTACTTTTTACTTCTTTTATTATAATTTTTTCCATTTTTTAATATCTAACTTTCCATACTTATTAATTTTGTACTTTCAACGATTGCTCTTGTTTTAACAAGCTGCTCAACCGCCCTGTTAATTTGCTCTTTTGTGTGAGTTGCCATAAGTGAAAATCTCAAAATTGCTTTATCTTTATCTACAGCCGGATGTACTACCGGATTAACATAAACACCGTTTTCTATTAATAAACTTGCTATTGTGTATGTTTTTATATTTTCACCGATAAAAATTGGAATTATTGGAGTAGCACTATTTCCAATATCAAAACCTTCTTGCAATAGGCATCTTTTTGCATATTTTGTATTCTCCCATAAATGGTCTATTCGCTCCGGTTCATCTCGTATAATATCTAAAGCTGCTAAAACTGTTGCGGCAGAAGCAGGGGGAATACTTGCGCTGAACAGTAAAGCTCTTGCCTTATGTTTTATGTAATTAATGGTTTCAAAATCACTTGCTACAAAACCACCTAATGAAGCAAGTGACTTGCTGAATGTTCCCATTATTAAATCGGTTTGGTAGCTTAAATTATAGTGGCTTGCCGTACCGGCACCGCCTTTGCCTACAACGCCTAAACCATGAGCATCATCAACCATTACTGATGCATTGTATTTTTCGGCAAGTCCTATTATTTTATCCAGTTTTGCTAAATCACCCTCCATACTAAATACTCCGTCCACAACTATTAAAACTATATTGTCTTTGTTTGTTTTTTTTAGTACGGTTTCTAATGATTCCATATCATTATGCCGGTATTTAAGGGTTTTTGCATAAGCCAACCGGCAGCCTTCTATTATTGATGCATGGTTTTTATCATCTATGATGATAAAATCATTTCTGCCGACAAGGCTGGGTATAGTACCTACATTTACTTGAAATCCTGTGCTGAAAACCGTTGCAGCCGGTTTGCCTACAAACTTTGCCAACCTGTATTCAAGTTCGTCGTGCAAATCTAAATTTCCGTTCATCAAACGTGAGCCGGAGGCACCTGTTCCGTATTTTTCAATTGCATTATGAGCTGCTTCTTTTAGTTTTGGATGATTGGTAAGTCCCAGATAACTGTTAGAACCAAACATTAATATTTTTTTTCCGTTTAAAACTACTTCTGTATCTTGTCCTGATTCTAACGAATGATAAAAAGGATAAATACCTTTTTGTTTAAAAATTTGCGGTAATCTAAACTCTGCTAATTTTTTTTGTAATCTTCTCATAGGTATCTTTTTAAAAATCAAATTTAAACCTTGCTCTAATTCCGTATTCTTGTACGTTTGGATTATCCAAGTATGTTACACGTTTTACTATATCTACTCTGAAAAACTTCAATATATTTCCTATTCCTGCACTTACCTCTATATAGGGTTTATCGCTTAATGTATAAGTTGTTTTACTACCATCAGGGGCGGTAGGAAAAAGCATTAGACCTCCTGTTACTTCCGGATTATTCTTATCACTAACTCCACCGTATATTCCTTTAAAACTTACTACTGCCCGCCACTTTAAATGTTTAATTAATGGTATTTTGTTAAATATAAATCCGTTAAAATGATGTTCCAATAAAATGGAAGTATATTCATCGCTCACAAATTCCAAGAAGTTCATTAAATTATAGGATCTAATCTGGTATGAATAGGTTTGATTGGCTCTATGAATAAACATATTAGGAAAGGGTACACCTGTTCCTAAAATTTTTCCGGCTTCTAATTCAAAATTTGTAAAGCCGACCGGTCCCAGATAAAATCTTTTAAAAAGATTAAATTTAAGCTTACTGTATTGAAAATCTGCATTAAATACTCCTTCTAATCCTTGAATGTATGATAGTTGAAAAATCGGGTAACGTGTTAATATAGTGGCTCTGAAATTCATTCCTTGATAAAACTTTTCATTGGGTGCAAAACGTATGGTTGTTAATATCTCGCTTGAAGTGATATTGTTCATTGTTGAATCATTGTAATTAAAATACAAAGTTCCACCGGGTTCTTGAATCATGTGCTTTAATCCGATTGTTGTAGATATTCCGTTGCCCCAGTCACGATGATGTTCAAGTTTGAACATATCGTAATAAAGAATTTTATCGGCTACACCTCTTTTAAAGGATAACAAAAAATTATCTTCATTAATAAACATCATTTCCATTCCGGGGAAATTGGTTTCTCGTTGATACATTGCCATTACGGAGTGTTGCGGACTTTCTCTTAAAGGTCTGCCGTTTAATGTCATAGTTGCTTTTGCAGAGTATTTAAAACGTTTGTCTTTAAAACCATATACTCCAAACCCTTCTAATCGAAATGTTTTACTGAATTTTTCACTTGTTTTTCCGCCAAGCCGTAAACGGAAACCTTCTACATCATTAAAACTGTAAAAAGTATTTACAGGTCCTACATCAATTTTGTTAAAATTCCAATACCCGGCAACAAAAAGCATAATTATGTCCATAGTACGTTTAAACGCGGGTACGTTTTGAACACTATCAACCATTAAGTATATATTCTTTTCTTGTTTGCTTAATTTCGTAATTCTATTCTCTTCCCAGAATTCTTCATCACGCTCTTTACTTTGCGGGAGGTAAATTTTGTTTTCTAAACCTGAAAATATACTGTCGGGAATTTCTTTGTTGAAAACAAAATTGTCATAAGTAACTGTTTTTTTGCCAAACATTCCGGTTCCATTTTTGCCGGAAAGGGTAAAGTCAACAATAATTACATCTTTGGTAAGCATCCATGCTTTATTATTGATGTATTCAAATTCTTGAATAATTTGCAGGTCGTTTACGAAGTTCAGATTTATATCTTCGGTAACACGCATATCTACTTTTATCAAAGCAAGTCGTTTGTCGTTGGTAACGTACATATTGCCTTTGAAAGCAAAATCAAGTTTGTTTCTGGGCTGAAAAGCCAGATTAATGCATTCATGATCATTGACTTTTGTAGTATCAATAATTCTAAACTTATAAATACTCGGAGCTATTGGCGATAAAGGACTTGTAAACTCATTGGTTAGTAAATTGATGCTATTGTTGTACAAATCCACCTCTTGATATAGATGATCAATCATGTAGCTAACGCCATCATTATCAATATAATCATGGAAGCCAATCATTTTAGCTCCTGTTACGTATTCTTTTTCTGATTTTGGTTTTTTACGGTAGTAAACTTCTGATAAAGTTTCTTTTAAAAATACAGGTAAATAGGGTTTTCCGTTAATTTCAGCAGTATCAACATAATCAAAAATAAATTGAAATTTTTTGAAAGCTTTTTTATTCCTGAATTTTTCGCTGATGTTGTTTATGTCAAATTCTACTTTTTCGTATTTTACGAAATGGTAATAATCCAGATGTTCTTTCCTGTTTAAGCTTTTATTTTTTATAATGCGCTTTATCAGCTCAACTGCCGGATTGTTTTTATTCCGATAACGTTTCTTTTTGGCTACAACATTAACTTCGCCTAAACTAACATCATTAGATTCTAATTTGAAATTAACTGTTTGCTTTTTACCTGTTACAATATTTTTTATTTGTTTTTTGTAGCCTACAAAAGAGGCACTTAGTTTACTTGAAGCCCATTGTGTGCTAATGCTGTACTCTCCATTATAATCAGTGTTTGTTCCTATGCTTTTACCTTCAAAGTAAACATTTACAAAAGGGAGGGGTTCGTTGGTTTTTGCATCAACCACTTTTCCTCGCACAATTGTTGTTGTTTGTGCATTAATTTGCATTTGAAAAACCAATAGTGCAATCGTTATTAAAAGGATAATATATTGTTGATTTTTACTCATTTATATTTTGAGAATTATTTGAATATAAAATATTTATACATTAAGAAATTAAAACCTACACCTACAACTATAGCCACAAGCACTTTTGCAATTACCTCATCAATATGGCTTGTTTCAACTATTAGATAAAGTCCTGCTGTGTTTAAAACTATACTTCCGTTCCATATCAATATGTATTTTAATGCTTGATTGCTTAATTTTCCGTCTTTGCTCATAAAAGCCCAATTTCGGTTTAATATAAAGCTGACAATTCCGCCGCAAACTGCACTTGCAAAGGTTGCCGTTACATACCAAATCTGTGTGAAGTTTGACAGAAGAATAAAGATTGAAAAATCGGTTGCCGTAGCTATAATTGCTACTACATTATACCTTAAAAAAGCATTTATGGTTTTTTGTTTTTTAATCATTATATTACATCAAAATATAGCAATATATGGATGCTTATCATACTGTAAATTCCTGCTAATACATCATCAAGCATGACACTCCAATCATTTTTCATATTATCAAAGTGTTTAATAAATAGTGGTTTAGTAATATCGAAAAATCGAAATAAGATGAGTGCATATAAATAGTATTTCCATGAAAAAGGTATTGCCAATGCAGCTATCCATATTCCAACTATTTCATCTATTACAATTTGTGATGCGTCGTGCTCCCACTGTGTGTGAACTATTTTTATGGAGTAAACTCCGAGAAAAAGCATAAAAATTATAGCAAGAAGATTAAGAGACAGAATTATCCGAGAATCAAAATATAAACCTGTTAGTTGGTAATTAAATATCCCTATCAGAAAAATACCTAGTATGGAACCTGCTGTTCCCGGTGCTACTGGTGCAAATCCTGCTCCTAATCCCGATGCTATAATTTTATGAAATTTCATTTGTGTAAATTATTTATTTTCAATCACTTGAAACTCTTCTATTTGTTCCTCATCATAATAATCCAAGCCTAAATAATTGATTAATGTTTCGCCCATTAAATAGCGCAAAGTATTTTCAAACTTTATTTTTTGTAAGAAAATATCATGAATTGGTGTTAATCCTTCTTTTGTTTGCGGTGATTTAAAATAAAACGAAAGCCATTCTTGAATACCTTTCATTCCGGCACGTTGAGCTAAATCCATAAATACTGCCAAATCAAGCACTACAGGTGCTGCTAAAATGGAATCTTTACATAAAAAATTAACTTTTATTTGCATTTTATATCCTAACCACCCAAATATGTCAATATTATCCCAGCTTTCTTTGTCGTCGCCTTTGGGCGGATAATAATTAATACGTACTTTGTGATACATATCTTTATACAATTCAGGGTATTTTTCCGGCTCTAAAACACTGTCTAAAACACTTAGTTTGGATACTTCTTTTGTTTTGAAAGAGTCTTCATTATCAAGCACTTCTCCGTCTCTATTTCCCAAAATATTCGTTGAGAACCATCCTTCAATTCCTAAAAGGCGAGTTTTTAATCCGGGTCCTAAAATAGTTTTCATTAAGGTTTGTCCGGTTTTAAAGTCTTTTCCTGCAATAGGTACCTTCCTTTTTTTTGCAAGCTCAATTAAAGCCGGTATATCAACAGTTAAATTTGGTGCACCGTTGGCAAACGGAACTCCACTTTTAATTGCAGCATAAGCATAAATCATGCTTGGTGCAATTGCCGGATGATTCTCTTCAAGAGCTTTTTCAAATTTATCTATAGATAAATGTATATCGCTGATTTGTGTGTAAACCTCAGTTGATGCACACCAAACCATGACTAAACGCTCGCAATTATTTTCCTTTTTAAATATTTGAATATCGTTCATCAATGCTTTGGCAGCATCCATTTTTGTTTTCTCTTTTTTAATATTTTCTCCATCAATGTTTTTAACAAACTTTTTATCAAAAACTGCCGGCATTGGTTTTATGGTTTCGAGCTCAGCTTTGATAGCATTTAATAGGTCTTTATCCAGAACACCAGCATTTATAGCCGCTTCATATACATTATCGTTGTATATATCCCAACCTCCGAAAACCATATCTTGCATTGAGGCTAAAGGAACAAAATCTTTGATGTCCGGATTTTTTTCTTCGGTTCTTTTTCCTAATCTGATTTTTCCCATTTGTGAGATTGACCCTATTGGTTTTCCTATACCTTTATTGGCGGCAATAACTCCTGCAATAAAAGTTGTTGAAACTGCGCCCATACCCGGTGTAAGTATTCCAAGTTTACCTGTGGGGCTTAAAATATTTTGCTTTTTATTCATTTTGAAATATTTAATAATTTATACTTGTTTTTACATTTTTTGTTTGCAATGATTTAGTCTTTGAAAAGCGGTATAGTTTGTTAATAATGCCAGAAGAAATATTGGAAAAGTAAAAATGCTTATGTTCTCAATTAAAGGAAAAGGTAACCAATCCACATCTACTTTGAAGGTTCCTGTAAAGTGTGAAATTAATCCGTAAAGAATTGCTGATATGCCAATTGTTAATACCCTTTCCGGACGCTGCATAATTCCTACTTTACATTCTACTCCTAAACCTTCAGCTCTTGCACGCACGTAGCTTACCATTATAGAGCCTATCATTGCAATAAAAGCAAATACGCTACTTAAAAAATAGTGGTACGCAACTAAATAATAGGCTATACCAAAGAACATAACCATTTCGCTGTACCGGTCAATAACCGAGTCAAATAATGCCCCGAATTGTGTCATCTGGTTACTTTTTCTAGCCAATTGACCATCAAGCATATCAAAAATGCCCGCCAGAAGCAAAATGATTCCAAAGTATGTGATGTATTTTGTTTCTCCTCGAATTCCGTATTCAGCTCCGAGTATCAATACAAGCGCCGATGTAATAGTAATTAGAAATCCTATTATGGTTATACTGTTGGGTGTTATCCCTGTTTTTATTAAAACATTGATGAATGGTGTGAGTAAACCATAAGCACTTTTCTTAATAAACTCCCAAGTATTGTTTGTCTTCATAGTTGAAATTATATGATGTAATTATTGTAGTTAATATTAACTAACCACAATCAAAATAATTCTTTGTTTTTTGTAAATATAACTTTTAGATTATCTACCAGTTTTTTTTGCTCTTCTTGTAAGTTTTTATGATTCCCTTTTAAGTCCATTTGCTTTATCATATACCTAAAGGTTCCCATAACAATAAGTGCTAAACTTTTATTATCTACATCATTACGTACTTCTCCTCTTTTTTGACCTTCCGAAATGATTTTTTCAATAGTTTGCTCTTTTTGTTCCATTATTTTTCGAATCATCGTTTTTAGAACCTCCTCACTTTTAAAAATCTCTTCAGAAAATATTACGGAAATATGTGATGGTTCTTTTGAAAAAATTTCTACAATATTTGAGAAAATCATATTTATTTTTTTGTATGCACAATCGTCTATGCTTTTTAAACTTTCTTCCATGAAAGCTGACATATTTTCAAAATTTTTTAAAATTGCCAGCAGAATATCGGTTTTACTTTTAAAGTGCCGGTAAATTGCAGCTTCTGAAATACCAATCTCCTTGGATAAATTTTTAATGGTTAATCCCTGAATACCTTTGCAGGCAATTATTTTTATTGATTTTCGAATAATTTCAATTTGACGTTTCGTCATAACTTCTGAATATTAAATTCGACACAAAGATAGTTAACATTCACTAACCCACAAAGTTTTTAATTCCTTTTTTGTATTTTTTAGTTGTAACTTTTTTCTATTGTATTGTACTACAGTGATTTACTGAATTGAAAGATACAGTAGTGTGTTTAAGTTTTGTTTCTGTTTAAATTTTAAAACAGATATTTATTTTTCATAAAATATTTCTGAATAAAAGGAGCGTTGTTGGGTTTGGAAACTAATGGAGAGCTAATAATTAGTTTTTTATATTCTTGCAAAAGCAAAAAGATTACGGAATAATTTTAGCTTATTTTACTACCTTTCCAACAGCCAACAAACGATTACTAACCTGCATTTTCCTCTGTTTTATAACTTTGGGGTTAATCTGAAACAACAAACTTCTATTTTGTTCTAAAAAGCTTATTGCTGCATTGTAATGTATTAGCCTTCCGTCTTCGGTTACTATAAGTACACTTTTTCCTTTTGTTTTTGCAACAATAACTTTAAATTTTGCATTTTGGCTTTTAGGAATGTATAATAATGAATATTTATCAATATTTGAATAGGAGCTTACTTTGCTTAAAACAACCGGTTTTCCGTTAATTCTTTTGTTTTTTGTTAAATTTTTAAGGTAGGGTATTACCGGCGAGTTTCCTACCACTCCAATTGTATAATATCGTGGAGGATTTGACCAGTTGGTATATTTAATAAATTTCAGTAAAAATAATGCTTGGTAATAGTCTTTTGAACTTTGAGCATTAACTGAATGAAATGAAAATACCAATAAAATTAATATGATAATTTTGAATTTAAAATTCATTTGTTTTTCGTTAAAATCCTACTGCTAATTGTATGGAGAATAAATTATCTTTCAAATCTATACCTTTATTTTTAATTAGTTCGTAATTTACTTTTATAACGCAGTTTTCATAAAAATGATAATTTAAGCCAAAGGTCCAGCGGTCTTTATCATCAACATCCAAACCATCTAATCTTATTTGATCATATCGAATAACCGGTTCAAAATTTTTATAATTATAAGCTACTAATGTATAAAAACCATATTTATTGAGTTCTGTTTCTACTCCATTCTCAATAACTTCTTGTTTTGCAGCATGAAAAGCTCCATAAACACTTAATTTATCATTGTCGAAACCAAAAGAACTGCCCAATAAGCTTAAATCCAGTTCTCCGCTTGGGTCATAGTCTCCTTTATAATAATTAAACTGGATGTTAAAGTGCTCTCCTATTTCGGCACCTAAGTTACCACCATAGGCAAGCGTTCCACTTAAAGTATCCAGAAAGTTTCCACGCATATTTCTAATATTTGTGCTGCCGTCCATACTTTTAAGACCGTTTATAACATACAAAGAGTAAAAAGGTCTGAAAATGCTGTTTTCGCTTAATTTAAGTTGCCCTCTTAATTGAACTCCTACATCGCCCCAAGACACAGGGATTATATAACGATTTACAAAAGCTCTGTTTGTGGTTTTAGAAATAAATTCGGGATATAAATATTCATTATATTCGCCTGCCGGCACTAAAAACTTTCCCGAACGAATTATGAATAAATCGTTAAACTTATAATCGATTTGAGCATAGCGTGCGGTTAAAGAGCTTCCTGCGTATTCGTATTCTAATTGTATTTCTGCAAAAATGTGATTAGAAATTTCTGCACTTGCCAATAAATTGAAGTAATGTTGGTTAAAAGTATTAACTCCGTTTTCATAGAACAAAAACTCGTTGGTTGCATATCCGTTAAGACTAACAAAGCTTGTTAATTGTGAAAGACTTTTCCCGAAGGAACCCTCTGCGCCTTTATTTGTTTTTTCTTCATCAAGAATATTTGTTGAAAATTCATCAGTTATAGAATCTTGTTGTGCATTTACATTAATATAAATCAAGAATAAAACTAAAAGTGTTGTAAGGTGTTTCATTTTATTGTTTTTTTATTAAAAATCTAAATTATAATTTAAAACCAATTAGTAAAATATCATCTATTTGGTCCGTTAACGACATCCAACTTTCAATAATGTCATTATATATAATTTGTTGCTCTTTCATAGGTTTATGATGATTCTCCATGAACATTTTATACATATTTTTAACCATAAACTTCCGGTTATTAGGACCTCCAAATTGATCTTGGTATCCATCTGAAAATATATAAAATGATGTGTCGGTTTCAATATTAACCGTATGTTTTGTAAAAGATTTAGCTGCCGATTGTTTTCCTCCTACACTTTTTCTGTCTCCTTTTATTTTATAAATTTCATTGTTTTGAATGTAAATTAACGGATTTCGAGCTCCTGAAAATTCAACAATATTCTTTTTTTTGTTTATAACACATATCGCAGCGTCCATTCCGTCTTGATTAGCTGTTGAAGATTGCCTTAAAGCAGATTGTACGCGTTTATGCAGTTCTTCTAAAATCATATGAGGCTCAGTTATATGATTTTCAAGTACTATTGCCGAAAGCAAATTTAAACCGACAAGGCTCATAAAAGCTCCCGGAACACCGTGTCCCGTACAATCAATTGCAGCTATAATAAAAAGATCATCAATTTTAGTAAACCAGTAAAAATCGCCACTTACTATATCTTTGGGTTTGAACAAAATAAAATATTCATTAAGTTCTTCTTCAATTATGTCTAACGAAGGTAAACTGGCTGTTTGAATTCTTTCAGCATAGCTAATACTGGCGGTAATATCTTTATTTTTGGCTTCAATAATTTCTTTTTGTTTTCTGATTTCGATTGTGCGTTCTTTTACTTTTGCCTCCATTTCTTCCGAGTACTCTTTAAGGCTTTTTCTCATTTCCAGAATTGCATTACCTAACACATCCTGCTCACTAAGCAGTTTAATTTCAGTGTCAAAATTTCCTTGTCCTATTGCAGAGGCATTTAGCGCTGTTTGGTTTAAATTTTCCGATAATTTATTTAAAGCATCTGCCATGTGTGCTATTACGTCTTCTGCTTTTTCTATTTTTTGATGAACTATTTCACCTCTACTAAGTTTTATTAGTATATTATGAACTTTTAAAATGGGAGCCGTTATGTTTCTTTGTATGTATATTACCGATAATAAAATGATAATAAACATCCCGAAACCAAAAATAAAAGCTGTTTTTTCCAGTTTATTTAACGATTGTAACATATTATCTCTGATAATATCGTTCTGCTTTTTTGTATGTATAATAAACTTTTCTGTTAAATCACTTATCTCTTTGCTTAGAGGAATCACCTGAGATTCAATAACTTCTTCTCCTTCAAAAACTTTTATCGGGTTCTGGTAGTCATCAAAACTCACTAATGTTTGCATTATTCCTTTTTCTATAACCAAAAGGCTGTCCATTAAATTAAAAATATTTAGAAGGTCTTCTCTGTTATCCTCATGACCGGCTTTATTTAAAGATGATAATATCTGTTTTTTAATTTTTGGATAGTCTTCGGAAATTATTTTTTTTAATTCTTCTTTGTCGTCAATATTATACTGTAAATATACCCAATTGGTAATTAGCATTTTTGACTTTAGAGTAATTTGCTCAAACTTAGCTAATTTATCCATAAAAGGATAAATGTCATTATTTATGTGTAAAATGGTTTTTGAATTATCCTTTATTGTTAACGAGCTATATATTGCTGAAAAAAAAGTAATTGACAAAATAACAATAAAGCCAAATATTAATTTAGTAAAACCTATTTTTTTACTTACCATGCTATGGTTAATTTTTATTGATACATTTTGATAAGAGCAATATCACTACATGTTTTATATATGAGTGTGAGCGTCCGAAATATACATTTTTTTTTATTCAATTACAAACTTAAATGCTATTGTAGCTATATGAGCATCAAAACCTATGTCTCTTTTGTAATAGTTATAATTCAAATCAATACTTTTAACCGCGATTTTCCCAAGATGTTTTTTCATTAAAATATTTGTATAACGCAATCCTAAACCAACTTGGTTTGAGTAAAATTCTGATAAATCATAATCGGAAGTATAATAGGTTTCTGTGGACAAATGTTGTTCAAAAGGAGCAAAATAATCAGCTGCTGTTTGTGTGTAATATCTGTAATTAGGATAAACCATAAAATTCATTCCAATTTTTATGGGAATTTCAATATTTGCCGTGTGCGATAATACTCCCCAATCGTCGTAATAAAAACGATAATAGGTTCGTACTACCAGAAACTCATTTATGTATTGATTAAAGCGCATTCCTACAGGGATTTTCATACGCGTATCAGGCAGGCGTTCAATATCATCGGCAAGTTGAAACACATCTTGATTCTTAGGGGTTTCGTAATAAGGGATGCTTGCTGCATTGCCAATATAATAATTTGCTTTATCAGCAAAATATACCCTTTGCATCGGGTTCGCTAACCAACCTTCTTGCATCACAAAATCGCCAAAAATAGAAATTTGAGTTTTTGGCCCTAAAATTTGCGAGAAACTTAAAGATGCAGAATACGTATTTCTTCCTTTATTGTTTACCAAAGTGGTATTTACAGGCGCCCATATATCGCTTGCGTTTTTATCAATCGGTAATCCGTTTTCATCTAATATCGGAACACCTGAAAAGAAACCTGCCTCTAAGTTCCCATCATATTTCACATAGGTTTTGATTTCCGTTGGATATTCCGGTCGCCATTGGTCCAAATATACATTAGCACTTATTCCTATTTCTGTATTTTTTTGATTAAATAAACGGGAGTAGGATAAGCCTACACCAAAAGAGCTATAATCAAATTCATTGGCAAAACTTACATGTACCGAATAAATATTATTTCTATTGTCTGATGAATGAGTGTAACCAATGGTACCGCTAACCCAAACATCTTCTTTTGATGCTCCTGAGGATGCAGCCCACGGAGTTCCCGTAACAGGCTGTGTTGCAAGAGTGCCCAATGCCTTTTTTTTGTCATCATCATCATCATCGTCATAACCTGAAGATGCACTTGAAAAAGGATTAAGGTTGCTGGATGAAGCCGATGTATAGGCAGATATTGTACCATCTATGCTTAAAACATCATCATCGTTCAAAGGAATGGATATTACCAGATTTGTAGCAAAATCATCCAATTCTTCTGAACCAATTCCTCCGGTTACTGCGGCATTTGAGCCATCTTGTATATAATAACTGGAAAGTAAATCTATTTCAACATTTTCAAGTACTCTTTTTTTATACTCTGTACTTTCTTTTTTATTTGTCGTGTCTTGCTTTGTTTGTGCATTTAATGTAATAAATGCCAATAAAAAGGCGAGTAAACATATTTTTCTCATATTATTGATGTTCTAAATTAAACAATGAAATGTTTTGATAATACTATTATCAATTGGGGTTTAGTGTAAAAATGTTTGTAGTTGGCTTAATTTAGTTTTGTGTTCGGGTAATCGTGTTTATGCTGCATTAGTTGCATCCGCAACCGCCACCTGCTTTACCTCCGTTTGCACCGGAAGCTCCTTCACGATAGACTTGAAAAGTAGTTACAAATTTCTTCGATTTTTGTGCTTTTAAAACCATATCAGGATCGTTGATATATACTTTTTCATATTCTTTAACCGTCAAGCACGATGATAATACGCTTAAAGCAAATATTGCTATAATGAGTTTAATTTTCATAATTCTTTAAATTTTCTTTTTTAATAGTGATATTTTTTGATGTGTGAATATTTCCTTTGTCGTCAATAATTACACACTCAACACCGGGTAATTGATTAATCCGGTTTAAACCTACTTCAACCCCCATTACAAAAATAGAGGTTGCCAATGCATCTGCTAATTCAGCACTTCTGGCGAAAACTGTGGCACTAACAATACCACTTGCCGGATAACCTGTGCGCGGATCAATAATGTGTGAATATCTTTTTCCGTTAAATTCTATGAATTTTTCGTAATTACCGGATGTTACCACAGCTCCACCGGTAATTGGTAAAAGAGCAAAAGCCTTATTTTTATTAAAGGGATTGGTAATTGCAACATTCCAAAACGAACCGTCAGGCTGTCTTCCCCAAGTGTTCATGTCGCCCGAGGCATTAATGATTCCTGCCGGCACTCCTTTTGAAATTAGAAGAGCCTTGGCTTTATCGGCAGCAAAACCCTTACCAATTGCACCAAAACCTATTTTCATACCCGTTTTTTTTAAAAATACACTTTGTTCTTTTTTATTCAGTACAATATTTTGATAAGACACTTTTTCCACAGACTTTTTTATTTGCTCTTCCGAAGGAAATTCTTTCATGCTGCCGTCAAATTTCCATATCTTATCCATTGATGCATAGCTGATATCAAAAGCACCATCGGTAAGTTTTGAAATAACCAAAGCCCGCTCAATCAAACCAAAAAGTTCTTTGCTTACTTTTACGGGTTTTATACCTGCATTTCGATTAATTAATGAAGTTTCCGAATTCTCATCCCATGAAGAAATAATTTTTTCAATACGGATAATTTCCATAACTGCCGTATCAATATATCTGTTTGCCGAGGTTTCGCTGGTATCTTCTACATAAATATCAAATCGGCTGCCCATTAGTTTCATTTTTCGATGAAAAACATTTTGACTAAAAACTGTATTAATCGAAAAAATGAATAATAAGAATAAAGTAAGTTTTA
>JALSLF010000645.1 GCA_026988445.1 Bacteroidales bacterium | reverse complement strand
AACTATTTTTTCTTGATTATGTTTGTTTGATTTTGCTAATCCGCTTACAAAATTGCCATCATCATCTACTGCCAATACATAAAGTTTTGTTTCATCAGGATAACGGCTCTCGTCAATTGCAAAAATCTCAAAATTTAATTTGGAATCTTTATCAATATCTTTATAATTTATAATACTTTTAATGTATGCTCTTCGCCTTTGCACGTTTAAAGTTTTCTCTATTCGTTCTACTTCCTTTCCTTTGTATGAAGCAATTATTATATACTTTTTATCGGCAACAGGAATTATTTTTGCTTTTCCCTTTGATGAAACTGTTTTTGCCAAGCCTTCAATTCGTGCCGTAAACATGGGGGCAACTTCCCATTTTATATAAGTAGGAACATATACAAAGGCTTCTTCGGGTAGTTCAAATTTCTTAATTGGTGATTTTATGTTTACTATGTGTCTTGTTTGACTTTCTACGATTTTTCCTTGATAATCTTTAACTATGATTGTGTATTTTTTTGTTGTGTCCATGGGTATTTTAATAATGCCTTTATTATCGGTAATTACTTTTGTGGCTCCGTAAATTTTAACAAAAAAACCCTCTTTTACATCCCAAGCCATTTGTGGCTCTATACCTTTATAAACAATCATTGGTACATAAAACTTTTTCAATGGTGATTTCACATTAACTAAAAATGTTTTATGTAGCGTGTCGCCGTTTTCTTTATAAATATTCAAATAATAGGTAGTATCTTTTAATGCAATAAACTTTAGTTTATCCTTATGATTGAATTTTTTATTTATTCCATTTATTTCCACATACTTACAATATTTATATTGCCATTTTATTTCACAAGTATCATATAAATACGGTGAATGTTCTCCACGTAAATATTCCACATTCAGGATAGGAATTTTTAATTCTTTTTCTGTGTACATACCATTTGTATTGTATGCTTTAAGATGAATAAACGATGTGGTATCAAACATTAATTTTATTTTTCCTTCGGGTGGAAGCTTTTGCTTGATATTGTCAATTATTACATATTCAGTGTTCTCGGTTTTCCAAGTAATTTCGGTACTGTCCTTATCATTATTGTCTTGTTTTACCGTTTTAAAACTAATAATCTCCGGTTTAACAACTTCAATCCAAGTAGATTTTTTATACGATTTGTTTTTTTTTGATGTCAGAACTTCAAGTCGGTAACTTTTGGATTTTTCGGGTTTTACATAAATACTTCCTTCGGGTGCAAGATTTTCTTTCAGATTTTTTATCCTGATATTGGTGATTTTTTTAATGTCTTGAACCTTCCAGCTTAGTTTGACACTATCACCAAGAATAAGTGAACGGGTTTCGGCTTTAAATTTTAATTGAGCAAATAATTGACTGGCAATTAAAATGGATAATAATAGTAAACTTAACTTTTTCATGAGTTTATTTTTTTTGTTTTCTTATTAATGGAGAAAACAAAAAAAGGTAACCTTTTCCGTAGCTAAGTGCTGATATAATTCTTAGTCTGATTAATTACCTTCGGTGAGGGCTTTGCCGTTTATAAACTTAATGATTTCTCATGTATTGTATTTTATTTCAGATACATACATTGCTTTCGTTCACATATTTTAAAATATTAAATTTACCAAAGGTGCGAGATAATATTTTAAGTAGTCAATTGTCGGATTTTTTGGTTTTCCGTAATGAACGGTTAAAATATCTATGAGATTAATTTTATTATGCACCTTTGGTGCTCGCTTGTTTTTTGAAACAATATAATACCTATCCCTTTGGGATAGGCTATTGTATTACGCACCTTTGGTGCAGAGAAATCGTTTTTGCTTGTCCGACACCCGGCGATTGAATGTTGAATGTTTTTATTTCCCACTAAATTTAAAGGAGAACTATAATTTTAAGCTTATCTATATTTAACATAGACCTTTTTTTATCCTTTTATTATATCTTCTGCCGCAGTTTTTGCCGTTAAAACACAAGTTCCTAAAAAAGTGCCTTCCAAAGCTCTTAATCCGTGCGAGCCTCCGCCACCAAAACCGGCAGCTTCTCCGGCAGCATATAATCCTTCAATTATTTTTTGATTGCCTTGCTCATCAGGTTTCTGCAAAACACGGCTTTGTAAGTCGGTTTGAATACCGCCTAAGCTTTTGCGCGAAACAATAAATTCGCGTATGGCAATTAAGGGATAGGCTTTTTTATCATTGATTTTTTGAAATTTGCAAGTGCGCACCTTATCGCCGCGATATTGACGTGCATGTGCAATACGGCGCAATTGTTCATCGTTATGAAATTTTTTACCCCGGGAAATATTGCTGTCGTAGTCTTCAATGGTTTTGCGTAAAATATTAATATCTACCGACTTACCACCTGTTAACCGGTTCATCTTTTCAGCAAGTTCCTCAATAGAGTAGGCGATAATGAAATCTTCCGAATTTTTCTCCATTTCTTTATAAAAATCTTTATTTCCTAAGAGTAAGGTACTTAAAAATTTAAAAATTTTCTTTTCTTTTATTCCTTCGTTAAATTCTGAACCGGAAACAGCCAGCTCCTTAAGTGCAATTTTTTTATTCAAAATTTGCCAAGAGTATTTTTTATCCTGTTCGCAGATTTTTGTTACCAGATACCGGGTATCGTAGGCGGTAATTAAAGGCAAAGGTCCCATGCGTTCGCCTTTGTAATTAAGCCACAATGCCGATTTTGGCGGAACAAGGCTTAAACCGTGATTTTTGCGTTTCGGACGAAAATGGCGAATACCGGCTGCATAATTCCACATTTTATCTAAATGGGTAATGTTTGCACCGATATTTTCGCTTATTTCATGCAAATCGCCTAATGCATATTGATGCGAGCCGTTTAAAATCACTTCGGGCGGTGTGCCCCAGTCTTTGTGCCAGTAATTCCGGACTTTATCCATATTGCCGTTAATACCGCCTGTGGCAATAATAACCGCCTTGCCGTATGCATCAATTTTAATATTGTTTTGCTCATCGCTAAGTTTTAAACCGGTAGCTTTACCGTTTTCCATGATAATATTTTCAACTTTATGCCGGAAATAGGTTTTTAGCAGATGATTATTTTTATGATTTCTCAGATAATCAATCAGAGCAGTAATTAAGCCGTAGCCTGTGCCCCATACCATGTGAAAACGCGGTACGGAATTACCCGGCTTAAACAAACCGCGCTCAACCCAGTGTACCACCGGAAAATAACCAACTTTTCTGTCCGTTAGCCATTGGTAAATTTCATCGGTTGATTCAATGAATTTTTCAGCCCAGCGTGCGCCCCACGAGTGTTCGTCTTCAAATTCGGCAAACGAAAACCAATCTTTTTTGGCAAGCTGTATATTGTCCTTTATTCCGCTCCGTTTTTGTTGGGGCGAGTTTACATAAAACATTCCGCCGAAAGATTCTTTTGCCAAGCCTCCGAAATTTTTTTCTTCATCGCGGTCAAATATCAGAACTGTTTTTCCGTTTTCAATCAGTTCAATAGCTGCTACAATACCGGCAATACCGCCACCGGCTATTAATACATCTGCTTTAAGTTTTTCCATTTTTTAAAGGTTAAGTTTTGAACGGTTTTAGTATGGTATGTGTCGCATTTTGAAAATATTACTTTTCAATTTACGACGATATTTATTATATGTGTTAACTCTCATATATACACTTATTGTGGTATGTAGTATGTTTTTTGTTCTGTGAGGTTTACATTATTCTTTTAGTTCCTTATTTTGATTTTCAATATAAACCTTATCATTTAATTTTTTCAAAGCTTTCATAAAGTCTTTTTCATTCATTATTAAGAGTTGATATTGAGATATTTCTTTTAATCGTTTATATCTTTTTTCTTTTTCTATTTCGCTACTTATCATTTCTGCATTTAAAGTTTCAAGGTTTGATAAAACAGCTAATTCATTAATGCTTGCAATATCTCTAATGTTCATTCCTTTTTTTGCAAGTTCAGGATTAGCGTCTCTCCAATCTTTTGCAGTGCATTTGAATAATGCAACATTCAATAAATCAGCTTCTTCTGCATAAATCAGCCATTCTTTATCTTTATCGTAGTCTTTTTGTGGTAAAATAAAATTCTTTATTGCATCTGTGTGAATGTGATAATTTACTTTACTTAAAATTCTCTTAACATTCCATTCAAGATTATATTGATTACTTTCAATTTCTTTTAACCTTTGAAACTCGCGTATTACAAGAAGTTTAAATTCAGGACTAATCCACGTTCCCAGTTCAAAAGCAATATCTTTGTGAGCATAAGTTCCTCCATATCTACCGGTTTTTGCAACTATTCCGATTGCATTTGTTCGTTCAATCCACTGTTTTACAGACATTGTAAATCTATTTACACCGGCTTCTTGCATAATTACACCGAATTCGGTGTAATTAAAATTCGGATTGTAAATTTTTTCCCAAACACCAAGAAATTCAATAGTGTTTTTATTACTTAACCATTTAAAAATCAAACCGCCACTTTCTTTGTGTTTAAGCATATCAGTCAGGCTGATATAATCTTCTTTATTATGTTGGGTGATATGAATTATCGTGTCTTCAACCGTTATTTGTTTTGTTATTTTACCCATTTTATCCATTTTCTTTTTCTTTCAAAGATAATCTCTATTCACATTTATTTAAAATTATTTTATCAACGTTCTGTAATGTTTTTTTAATGCCACAGAACAGTATAATATTACACCAATCCTAAACATCCCACATTTATAAATCATCATTACAAAGATAAAATTATATGCTTTTTTAGCAAATTTCTGCTAAAAATCTTAGGGGTATCGCTTTAAAAAGTCATTTATTTTATAAAAACACATTAGAGATTTAATGATGCCACAGGTGCATAAATGCTCAACATAGCTATAGCTATTCATGCGATTTGAAAGCCTGCACTTACCTTTTCTCTTTGTATTTTTGCTTCTCATAACGATAACTTATGAATAATTTAGCTTAATATTTGTCAAATCAATAAAATCATGCTAATTTTAAGCAACAAAAGCATAAGGCAAACAATTGCTTATGTGTTAAAAATCAAACTTTTAAAAAAATATTATGTTTAAATCAGATGTATATAAAAATCGCCGCAAGCAATTAATGCAAAAAGTGCAAAGCGGCTTAATTTTTTTTCCGGGTAACCGTGAAGTTTCTTTTAATTATCCTGCCAATACTTATCATTTTCGTCAAGACAGTAATTTTTTATATTTTTTTGGTTTAAATCATCCTGATTTGGCTGCCGTTTTAGATGCGGATAGCGGAAAAGAATATATTTTTGGGAATGATGTGGATATGGACGACATTATTTGGATGGGACCGCAGCCAAGTATTAAAGAGCGTGCCGCTTTATGTGGGGTAGATAATACTTTAGCTTTATCAGAATTATCCGGATTTTTACAAAATGCTAAAAGCAAAGGACAAAAAATTCATATCCTGCCGGTTTATCGCGGCGATACTACGGTTCAAATAGCCGACTTATTAAACATTCATCACACGGAAGTGAAAAATTTAGTGTCTGAAAAATTGATAAAAGCTGTAGTTTCACTTCGTGAAATAAAAGATGAGTACGAGATAGCCGAAATT
>JALSLF010000644.1 GCA_026988445.1 Bacteroidales bacterium | reverse complement strand
ACTACGGATACCGATTATTTTAAATCGTATGTTGATGCGCAAACAAACTATATTAAAAATATAGAAGATAGTTTTTTACCA
Organism: Bacteroidales bacterium; assembly: GCA_026988445.1. Lineage (GTDB taxonomy): Bacteria > Bacteroidota > Bacteroidia > Bacteroidales > NBLH01 > NBLH01. The sequence goes on along the minus strand of JALSLF010000644.1, from coordinate 28,749 downwards.
ATACCGATTTTTAAAGTAAATCATATAGGCGAGGAAGTATTTGGGATGCGTTTGTTAAATAAAATAGCCAAACAGGCTTATGGAAATAAAAAACCGGATACAATTTTTTTCAATGAAAAAACAATGATTATTGAAGAAAAAAACAAAAATTATTTAATTAAACTTAAATTGTCTTTTTTAAACGAGCAAAATTTTAAAGTGAATAAATTTGGCGATGAATTAGTAATTGAATTGGCGAACAGAAGGCACAATATTTTATTACCGAGATTTACAAACTTTCATCAATTACAGAGTTATGAATATAAACAACCGTGGTTGTATATTAATTTAACGCCTTAATATTAGCTAAATCGGTTGAACTCCATTTAATTCAGTAAAATAAAGAATTTACTTGTCTGACCACCAAGGATTGTTAAACTTAAAACTTTATAATTTGTAAATGAATGTTCCTTGTTCGTAAATCAAATGAATAAAGAATAACTTGTCAGACTATCGGCGGATTGAACAAGGAATATTGATTTTAGAGTTTAACAAGATATAATAGTCTGTTAAATTTTTTGTTTGATAAATATTCAATTGGGCTAAAGCCCTACTGTTATGTTACTTAATTATTCCCCGACTTAAAAGTCGGGGCTATTAATAATAGCTCATTGTCAGTTGATTACAAAAAAGCTCCGGATTATTGAAGATAAATATTAATAGATTACGAGTATCTGTAAATAGCAAATTTAGTTTCTTCTTAAATCCTTATAGCAGATATTCTGAAATTGGGTCATCCTATTTCTCATAGGATAAGTTGTTCTGAAATTGAGCGGTTATGTTATCCAATCTGTCGGTTGTCAAACAAGTTTTAGCCATTTATTTTTTCTGAATAACGAATAACGAACACCGATTAAAGATTTTTGATTTTCTATTTACAGTTAAGATTTTAACCACTGCCAGGTGCTTACACACACGGACAGGTTTATGTGCTGCGGCAGCGATTGAAGCGGTAGCCCACAGGACGCAATGCATGCAAAAAGCAAGCCGCAAAGAGCGACCAACGGAAGCTACTTTGCGGCTTTTGCTTTTGCTGTATTGCGGGCGAGGACTACAAGCGGAAAGCGCGTAGCCGCCCAAATAATCAGTTTATTGAGGTAAAATTACTTCGCCGCGCATACGAAGTACTACTTTATATTTATCACGCCCGTTTTTATCTTTTCCGGGAATGTTGGTTATTAAAGTTACGGTTTTGTTTTGTTTTCCTGATTTATGTGCTGAATTGAAAATAACTTTTATTTCTCCTGTTTGTCCGGGTTTTATTATCTTAGGTACTTCGGCAGTTGTGCATCCACAACTTGAACGTGTTTTATGAATTAACAAATCGCGTTTTCCGTTATTTTTAAATTTAAAAACATGATTGATTACATCACCCTGTTTTATTTGTCCGAAATTATATTCGCGACTTTCAAAATCCATAGTTGGTGCATTGGCTAATTCTTCTTTGCTGAGTTTTGAAAAATCTTCAACAATAGTTGCGCTCACCGTTAAGGTATTTCTCATTTGCGGTTGACCGTTAACCAATATATTCAAACGATCATATACATAGTCCCAATCGTTTTTCTTTGAAGCATCGTAGGTAATGGTAATTTTTCCTTCTTGTTTAGGTTTTAATACCGAAGGTATTATTTCTGTTTTTATATGTTGGGGGATTCTTTTGGTATCAAAACTTACTTTTATTTCTTTATCGGAATCGTTTACAATACCAATTGTTTGTTTTTTAACATCGGTGTTAGCCATTCGTGCAAATGCCACATGATTTGTTTTCAAACGCAAAGGTCCCATCTGAAAACGATAAATATCCGATAAGGTTTTTTCTTTTGGAATTACTTCTCCGGTAACTACTAATTTAACAGGAGCTTTGGTGGCTGTATTATATACCAAAATATGCTTATTGAAAGCTCCCGGGCGGTTGCGCGGGTCGTATTGAGCACTTACAAAACCGGATTCGCCGGGTTTTACGGGTTTACGTGTCCACTGCGGCGTAGTACAACCGCAACTTGACTCTACATTGGTAATAATTACCGGTTGATTTCCGGTATTTTTAAATATAAATTTATGAGCAGCTAAACCACCGTCTTCGTGAATTTTTCCAAAAGCAAAAGTGGTCTCTTTAAACTCAATTTTTGCCTGTGCACTAAGCAGCTGAGCAGATAAGAACAAAACAACAGCTATTATTACTAAACTTATTCTTTTCATAATATTTTTTATTAGTTATTTTTCAGCAAATTTAAAAGAAATATTTTACTTTTATATGTCTAAGAGCAAAACAACACAATAAACGCAGAATTTTTTAAATAATTATGAAAAAGTTTATCAAAATATTTATTTTATCGTTCATTGTTTTAATACCCTTAAACTCGTTATCGCAAAAAACAAACACACAATTAAGGATACTTACTTTCAACATTTATCATGGTGCTACTATGAATAATGATTTTGATTTGAATAAAATAGCACAATTAATAAACTCAGTAAACCCTGATTTGGTTGCACTCCAAGAAGTAGATTATAAAACAAAGCGTAGCCGAAAAATGGATTTAGCTACTGAATTGGCAAAATTAACAGATTTAATTCCCTTGTTTGGAAGAGCTATGTATTACGATGGTGGCGAATATGGTTTAGGTATTTTATCAAAATATACTTTTATTAAAACCCAAAATCATTTATTGCCCTATTCCGAAGGTTACGAGCCACGTGCTGCTTTAGAAATATTATTTGAACTAAATACAGGGGATACGGTACGCTTTGTTACCACGCATCTTGATCATACAAAAAACTCAAACGACCGGATAAATCAAATAAAAAGAATCAGACAATTATTTGACAAAAATGATTATCCGACAATTCTTGCCGGTGATTTTAATGCAAGCCCTGAAAGTGAAGAAATAAAAATTTTAAAAAAAGTTTGGACCTCTTGTTCCGGTGATAAAGATATTTCAACTTACCCTTCGGATAAACCTGAGAGAACCATTGACTATATATTTTTTAAACCGAAAAATTCTTGGGAAATATCAAAATATAAAGTGATATGCGATAAAATAGCCTCTGATCATTGTGCAGTATTAAGTATTATATCCTTTATTACTGATTACAAATAATAGAAGAAATTTATTGTTAATAAGTATTTAATAATTAAAATAATCGGATAAATATATTTTTACAATATTATTTATATTTGAGTCCTTTTTTACTAACCTAAAAAGTATTATTATGTTTAAAAGTTTTAAGTTCATTACTTCCTTACTTGCCTTAATACTCATAAGCAGTATGGCATGGGGACAGGGAGCAACCACGGCAGCCCTTAGAGGAAAAGTTGTAGATGACAAAGGAAACCCTTTGGAAAATGCAAACGTTATTTTAATTCACGAACCATCAGGCTCGCAGTATGGAACCATGACCCTACAAGATGGAAGATTTACCATCGCAGGAGTCCGAGTGGGAGGTCCTTATAAAGTAATTATTAGCTCTATCGGTTATGCAAAGAAAGAACAATCAGGAATTTACCTAAACCTGAACCAAACTTTGCAGTTAAGCTTTGTGTTAAAACAATCGGACTTGCAAATAGAAGAGGTTACCGTTAGCTATGATAAAGGTAACGACATGAGCACCGAAAGAACCGGTGCAGAAACCTTTATTAAAAGTAAAGAAATTAACAGCCTGCCCACCATTTCGCGAGGACAAAAAGATTTTACGCGATTAACGCCCCAATCGGACGGGAATAGTTTTGGCGGGAGAAACAATCTTTACAATAACTTCTCGCTGGATGGTTCTATTTTCAACAATTCTTTTGGTTTGGATTATGCCACACCGGGAGGTCAAGCCGATGCACAACCGGTTTCATTAGATGCCATTGAGCAAATTCAAGTATCCTTAGCACCTTTTGATGTACGTGAAGGTGGTTTTACAGGTGCCGGCGTAAATGCAGTAACCCGCTCGGGAACAAACAATATTGATGCATCTGTTTACTACTATTTCCGTAACGAAGCGATGATTGGGGACAAAGTAGGAGATACAAAAGTTCCAAATTTGGATTTCAATACCAAATTATACGGATTTCGTGTTGGAGGACCTATTATAAAAAACAAACTGTTTTTCTTTATTAATGCTGAAAGTGAGCGTAAAGAAGAACTTGCTCATGGCTTTGTTGCGCGAGACGACGCAGGACAAACCGACCCTAATGTTACTTCTGTTTTGAGATCGGATATTGAAGCAGTTCAGCAACATTTCAGAGATGTTTGGGGGTATGACCCCGGTGCTTACGAAGGCTACAATCATAAAACATCCAACGATAAAGTTTTGGCTAAATTGGATTGGAATATAAGCGACAAGCACCATTTTACCATACGATATAATTATTTAAATGCATGGAAAGACATTCTTCCTCACCCGGAAGCAATTATCGGGCGTGGACCTACAAGTTTTCGCTTGCCTTTTGAAAATTCTTCCTATCGTATTTTTAACAAAATAAACTCGGTTGTTTCTGAGTTGAACTCCCGTTTTGGAAGTAAATTTTCCAATAAATTACTGGTTGGCTACACTGCTTTTCGTGACCACAGAGAACCCAAATCTGTACCATTCCCTGTTGTAGATATTTTTGATGCAAATGGTAATCTGGCTATTACCGCCGGTTCTGAAATGTTTTCAACACATAATATTCTTAATCAAAATGTATTTCAGTTTACGGATAACTTTAGTTATTACATGAACAAACATACATTAACAGCAGGCGTTAATGTAGAGATTTTTAAGTTTGAAAACTCATTTAATCTGTTTTACTATCCTTGGGTAGCTGCTTTTTCCGTACAGGATTTCTTAAACGACAATTTAGTTAATATGCTTACGGGAGCTCCTGTTACACCCTCGGATATTCCCGGAATGATTAGCAATAGTGAACAAACCCCATATGCTTGGTCTTATGTTGATGTTGCACAATTAGGTTTCTATATTCAAGATGAGTTCTCGGCTACCGATAATTTAAACTTAACATTCGGTTTGCGTGTAGATGTTCCTGTTTATTTAAACAGCTTAGAGCCGGACCCAACTATCCAAAACTTTAACGGCTGGGTAGATGAAGACGGTAATTCGGTAAAAGTAGATCCTTCAAAATGGCCCGATGCTAATTTATTATGGGCTCCGCGTTTTGGATTTAACTGGGATACAAAAGGCGACCAAACTTTAATGCTTCGCGGCGGTACAGGTATTTTCTCAGGAAGGGTACCCTTTGTTTGGTTAGGCAACCAAGCGTCTAACTCTAAAATGTACCCCGGCTATACATTCCAAATTAATTCAACTTCCGAAGGATTTAAATTTCCACAAGTTTGGAAAAGTGATTTAGCGGTTGATTATAAATTTGCCGATAACTGGATTTTCTCGTTTGAAGGAATTTATTCAAAAGATATAAATGCAGTAGTTCACCGTAATTATGATATGATGAAACCTTCTGCACAACTTAGCGGAACCGGAGATAATAGAGCGGTATTTGCAGGATTTAATGAAACTCATATTTATGCTTCAAGTGCGGATGCTATCGGATTTCTTGACGCAGGTGTAATTGTTATGGATAATGTAAAAGAAGGTGCACAATATTCATTAACGGGACAGTTAAAAAAATCTTTTGATTTTGGTTTATATGCAAATGCATCATATACTTACATGCAATCAAAAGATTATACTTCAATTCCTGCTGAAATTGCTGCCGATGCATTCCAACGAAACCCTGTTGTTGGCGACCCAAATCAACCCATGTATTCATACTCACGTTATGGCTTAAAACACAGAATAATAGCTACATTAATGTATCAGCATGAGTATAAAAATATGGCTTCATCATTTGCTTTGTTCTGGGAAACCGGTAAAGGCAATCGTTATTCGTACACTTATGTAGGTGATTTAAACCAAGACGGTATTGTAAACAATGACCTTTTATATATTCCTGAAAATCAATCGGATATTAATTTTGGAACTGTAAATAACGGAAACGGTGTTCCAGCAGCTGATGCTGCCGAACAATGGGCTGCCCTTGATGCATTTATTGAACAAGATCCTTATTTAAGCGAACACAGAGGCGAATATGCAGAGCGTAATGGAGCAATGCAACCTTGGTTTACTCAGGTAGATTTTAAATTTATGCAAGATTTTAAAATCAAAAGCGGCGAAAAAACCAATACTTTAAGACTAAGTTTTGACGTATTGAATATTGGAAATATGTTGAATTCCAATTGGGGAATCAGACAAATACCGGCCACAACCAACTTACTAACTGTAAATGGGTTAGATAACAATAATGTTCCTTATTTTAGTTTTGATACTAATTTAAAAGAAACTTATATTGATGATGTTTCAATTATTTCTAAATGGCAATTACAAATTGGTATTCGCTGGATTTTCCATTAGGATAATTTTTAATGGTTAAAACCTAAATTAAGCGATTGTAAACTTTGAAAATCACAAATCATTTAGGTAAAAAAGCGTTATTCTGTTTTAGAGTAACGCTTTTTTTATTTTATCTATATTAGAAAAGCTCTCAACTCAAACACAATCTATTACAGTACAGTATCTTACACAACCACAATTAAAACAAACATAAGATTTTAACAAAAAATCAATCAAGGTATTATTCAAAGCTTAATAATTATTTTTATTTTTACACGTTAAATGATAATATAATTTACAAAAATTGAAAAAATATCTTTACATCATAATAATTTTAGCACTGATCTTTCCGACAGCTTTAAAAGCCCAGTTTTATAATGGGCATAGAATGACCTTTGGCAAAAATAGAGTTCAATACAATAATTTTTACTGGGAGTATTATCGCTTTAAAAGATTTGATACCTACTTTTATGCAGGGGGTAGAAACCTTGCAAGAAATGCAGCCAAAGTTATCGATGAAGAATTGAAGAATTTTGAACGATTTTTTAGTCATAACCTGCAACGCCGAATTATTTTTATTATTTACAACAAACATTCTGAATTTAAACAAAGTAATATAGGCTTGATATCGGGAAATGAAAATACTAACATTGGTGGTACTGCCCGGATTATTGATAATAAGGTTTTTATTTATTACGAAGGAGACCATAATCAATTCAGAAAACAAATTAGAGCAGCCCTTGCAGAAGTTTTTCTAATTAATATGTTGTATGGCGGAAACTTTAAAGAAAAAGTAGGCTCTGCCGCTTTAATGAATTTGCCCAAATGGTTTACAAAAGGATTAGTAGCCTATTTGGCAGAAGATTGGAGCACAGCGATGGACGACCGTACAAAAGATTTGCTGGAACGAGGAAAATTAAAAAAAATCAACCAATTACAAGATCAAGAAGCAATAGATGCCGGTCATGCAGTTTGGAATTTTATTGTAAAATACTATGGAGAGGCAGTTATTTCAAACATTATTTATTTAACGCGTATTAACAAGAGTCCCGAAAATGGCTTTGTGTATGTTTTGGGTGCCGATATGCCTTCCTTAGAATATATGTGGCTTGATTATTATAAAAAAAGATATGCACACGATACAGAAGGAACCTCTGAAATCAAAAAAGAAGACCGTTTATTTAAACCAAAAAAAAAGCGTGTTTATCAACAGGTTAAATACAGTCCTGATAAACGATACGTTGCCTATGTAACCAACTATTCGGGCAAACGAAAAATCTATATTTACGATACTCAAACCCAAAAAGCAAAAAAAATAATACGTTTAGAACATCGTTTGCGTCAAATTGTTGATTATTCGTATCCTGTTTTGGCTTGGCATCCTTCGGGTAAAATACTTGCCTATGTTTCGGAAGAACAGGGTAAACTATTTATGAATTTTTACATGACCGAAACCGGGGAGATAAAAAAACGCAACATGGTATTTTTTGATAAGATATTGGATTTTTCTTATTCGGAAACCGGTTTGGACATGGCTGTTTCAGGGGTAGTTAACGGACAAACAGATATATTTGTTTTTAACCTTTCGGCAAATGCGGCAAAAAGAATAACCAATGACATTGCCGATGATTTACATCCTAAATTAATTGATAAGGGTACAAAAATTATTTTTGCATCAAACCGATTAAGCGACACCTTAAAGATAGACAAATCAGTAAACCCAAAACTATCTTCGACATATGACCTATATGTTTACGATTTAAAAAAGCAGTCAAAAGTACTGCAAAACATTACCAACACACCATTTTTTAGTGAAAAAATGCCCATTGGTATCAAAAAAAACACCTATACTTATTTGAGTGATGAGAACGGAATCTATAACCGCTTTTTAGCGACCCATGACAGTACCATCAGTTTTATTGATACAACTACACATTACCGGTATTACACCAACAAATATCCGGTAAGTAACAATAGACGAAACATTAACTATTACGATGTAGATAATACCAATAATGAAACGCTGGAAATAATGCATTATATGGGGCAAGACTATTTGTATGAATATGAACAAAGCGAACAAAACATCCGGCTTAAACCTACGGTTTACCGCAAAAACAAAAACAGATGGTTTCATAAGCAAGATAGTTTAAAACAAGTAAAGATTCAAGAAGAAATCAGACGCCAAGAAATTAGAGACAGTTTAGCCAGAAATCACTTAGTTCCTCATCCCGACAGTGTTTTGGTAGATATCAATTATTACGTTTTTGAGCGTGAAAAAGAAAACCCCTACCACATTGTTTACGGTACAGATACAGCTTATACCGAAAATAAGAACCAAAAACCCGAATGGCCCGAACAAAAAATATATTTAACCTCATTTTACCGGAACACTATGGTTTCACAAGTTGATTTTGGTTTTTTAAACGATAGTTATCAAGCTTATGTTCCCGGAGCTTATTATTTTAATCCCGGTTTTAATGTATTAACAAAAATAGGGGTTAACGATTTGTTTGAGGATTATCGTATAACTGGTGGTTTTCGTTTTGCAGGAGATTTTAACAGTTATGAATATTTGCTGAGTGTTGAGGACTTAAAAAAAAGATGGGATAAACAGTATATTTATCACCGGCTTTCGGTAACTAATTTCACCGAAGGCTTTGTACCCTATAAATTAATTACCAACGAACTAAAATTTCGCCTGTCTTACCCTTTTAATCAAGTAAGTTCTATTCGTGGAATGATTAGCGGACGCTCTGATAGAGGTATTGTTTTAGCGTATTATATTCCGCAAACTTTAACCGAAAAAGATGTTTACCGTTATTTGGGTGGATTAAAGCTGGAATATGTTTTTGATAATACAATAGAACGAAGTATTAATATATATAATGGTTTGCGCTTTAAAGTTTTTGGAGAGTATTATCAGGGAATATCGCCAACCACTGAACAAACTTATATTTGGGGTGCTGATTTCAGGTATTACCAGCCCATTCACCGTAGCTTAATTTTTGCAGGAAGAATTGCAACAAGTGCATCTTGGGGAACGGGAAAATTACTATACTACCTTGGAAGTGTTGATAATTGGATGAACTTTTCAATAGATGTACCCACATTTGACCAATCAGTTAGAATAGATCCTAATGAAAATTACATTTTTCAGGCAGTAGCAACCGATATGAGAGGTTTTGTACAAAATGCCCGAAACGGAACCAAGTTTGTTTTAGCTAACGCAGAAATTCGCTGGCCCGTTTTTCAATATCTGGCAAACAGAACTTTAAACTCACAGTTCATCAATAATTTCCAAATTGTAGCTTTTGGTGACGTGGGAAGTGCTTGGTCGGGACTTCACCCGTGGCAAGACGATAATGCTTACAATGAAGAAATTATTGATAACAATCCTATAAGAATTATTATCAACAAAAACCGTTCTCCTTTTATTTATGGTTATGGTTTTGGCTTACGTTCAAAACTTTTAGGGTATTTTGTTCGAGCAGATTGGGCATGGGGAATTGATACCGGCGTTATTTTACCAATGGTCTTTTATTTTTCTTTGAGTTTAGATTTTTAATTCTACCATTATTAATAAAGCATGAGGATGCAAGATATATTTATTATTTTAATAATCGGTTTAGCAGCCGGCTTTTTAAGTGGAAGCATGGGGGTTGGCGGAGGTATCATAATTGTTCCCGCACTGGTATTTTTTATAGGATTTTCTCTACATCAGGCACAAGGAACAAGTTTGGCTTTAATGACCCTGCCCGTTATGATAATTGCTGCATCAAATTTTTATAAGCAGGGCTATATTGATGTTAAAGTTGCTTTGGTTTTAGCCATTACTTTTATGATTGGAGGATATTTTGGTTCAAAATTTTCGATTATGATGCCTGAAAAAATCATGCGTAAATCTTTTGGTATTTTTATGTTATTGGTTGCTTTAAAAATGATTTTCAGTAAATAGCTACTCTTTAAACCTAAATAGAGCGATTATGAACAAAAAGTAGTGCCACGATATTGAGATAAAAAGTTTAGAAAAAAGTAAGAATACCTTCCGGTACAAGCGTCTTTTTTTTGTAAACCTTTTTAAATCAACAGGTTGGTACTTATTAGAGTAGATAAGTGCTCAATTTAGGTTAAAATCAATTTTTGTTACTTTTTGTGATACTTTAAGTACTTACAATGCAAATTAAACATCTACATAAATGGATTTATTTAGGAAGTTTGTTCATGCTATCATGCCAAACCGGTAATAATAACGGTAATTCAATTTTCACAAAAGAAGAATTGAAGCTGGATGATACACTTGTTATTGAAAACAAGGATCCTGCAAATGAACTTTATATTATTGAAGGAAAATCAGTTATTTTTTTCATTGTAAGTAAAAAAGAAATGGAAAAACTAAACAGAGAGTTAGGAAGCAGTTACCGTTACGAAACCGATATGCTATTTAATAATTTCATGCGTCAGGCAGAAAATTTTCGCAAAATTTTAGCAAAACACAATATTCAATCTGAGCTAGCCCGGAATAAACGATTTCTGATAAAATTAAAAAACGGACAAACGATTAGCTTTAATCGTATTCGGGAAGATCAAATCATGGGCGAAATTATTACTGACGGAACAAAAGAACCGATAATTGAGTTTGGAATGTTTTCAAACAGGGAATTAATTGCTTTAATCGAAGACTATTTTAACATAAAGGACATTGAGCAAATCAAAGAACCCAAACCCATTTTCCTACCGGACAATGAGAATAACAAAATTGACAGTAATTACAATCATTTAGCGGATACTATTTCTTATTAAATTAAACCTAAATTGAGCGATTATATACAAAAAGAAGTGCCAAGACATTGAGAATAAAAAGTTTAGAAAAAAGTAAGAATACCGGTTGGTATTTGAGTCTTTTTTTTGTAAATCTTTTTAACTCAACAGATTAGTGCTTATTGAAATCGATAATCGCTCAATTTAGGTTAAATATACAACTATATTCTACGGCATATCCAGAACCATCTCTGACTATCGGCGGATTTAAGGTATTATTCTAAAGGGCGCTTTTTAATCATACCCCCTTTTGCATCCTTAATGCTATGCATTATAACAAATGCTTCTTTATCTATTTTATCAATCTCTGTATTTAATTTTGCTAATTCAAGGCGTGTTAAAAGCGTATAAAGAATATCCACTTTCTCCAATGTTTGACCTCTTTTACCGGAATATACCGTACAGCCTCTACCCAGTTTTTCAAGAATTGCTAGCCTGATTTCATCATTTTTATAAGATATGATGGTTACTCCAACATACTCTTCGATACCGGAAACCACAAAATCAACGGTTTTTGAAGCAGACAAATAGGTAAGCATTGCATAAAGTGCAATTTCAATAGTAAAAACATAAGCAGCAACGCTAAAAATCATAATATTAAATACAAGAATAACATCACCAATTGTTAATGAGGTTTTACGACTGACAAAAACTGCCAGAACCTCAGTACCATCAATTACTGCTCCACCACGAATAGCCAAACCAATACCTAAACCCAGAAAAAAGCCTCCAAAAACAGCAATGAGTAATTTGTCGTTTGTAATAGCCGGAAATGTAAAAAAATGAACAGACACGGCTAGCATTGTAATAGCAACAATACTTTTAATCGCAAATTGCCGACTAATGGTTGAAATACCCATTATCAAAAACGGTAAGTTTACAATAAAAATTAAAACAGACAGTGGCAGTACGGTAATTTCGGCAATTATTAATGAAATACCCATTACTCCACCATCAATAAACATATTGGGCAATAAAAAGCCTTTTAAACCAATTGTTGCTGATATTACACCTACAATAATAAAAAAGAAATCATGAAACAGGTGACTAAATTCAATTCCTGCTTTTTTCACTTCACTTTCAAACTGCTTATCGGGAAGTTCCCCTTTCTTTTTATCAAGTTTAAAAATCTCAATTAATATGTATCTGAAAATCGGTTTCATGAGTTTATTTTTTTAATTATTTTAAATGGCCTCATAGCCTGAACATCCGCGAATATAAAGTTTTATGCTAATTTCATCAACTTAAATAATCATATACCAGTGTTCGCCAACTCGCGGATGGATGTTTCATATAGTTTATTTTTTTTTGTACTGCAAATTTAGTGGAAATATTTAATTTTAAGCTAAATAAAACAACAAAGCACTCACTAAAAGCTAGTAGAGCTATTTTTTTAATAAATCGTGAAGATAATAAAAATATTGCATTTGGATGTACTCCATTACTCCCAAACTCCGGCAATTTTGGTTCCACAATTAACACATTTCCCGTTTTTCAAATTGTTTTGCAAAATATGGTATCCTTTTCGCTCAATTACTAAATGTTTACAGGAAGGACAATATGTATTTTGTGCCTTACTGCCCGGCACATTACCTATATAAACATAGTTTAAACCGGCATTTAAAGCAATTTCACGAGCTTTAACAAGTGTAGCAACCGGAGTAGCCGGCAATTTTGTAAGTTTATACATGGGATGAAAGCGACTGAAATGCAGCGGTGTTTGTTCAAAACCATTTGTTTTTAACCAATTACACATTTTTTCAATCATTTTAAAATCGTCTGTCCAAGTAGGAATGATTAAATTGGTAATTTCCAGCCATACCCCTTCATCTTTTAATATTTTTAGTGTACGTAAAATAGGTTCCAGTTTACCTGCATTCAAACGCGCATATATATCATCCGAAAAAGATTTTAAATCAATATTGGCAGCATCTAAATATTTACTTATTTCGCGTAATGGTTTTTCATTGATATAACCTGCCGACACAAAAACATTTTTAATTCCTTGCGAACGTGCAATTTTTGCAGTATCCAGCGTATATTCATAATAAACAATTGGCTCGGAATAGGTGTAAGCTATAGAAGCACACTGATATTTTTGTGCTTGTTTAACTACTTCTTCCGGTGGTAAATTATAGTTTTTTGTTTCATCAGGAGCTTTTTGTGAAATAGTCCAATTTTGACAGTTCAGGCAGGCAAGGTTACAACCGGCAGTGGCTATTGAAAAAGCTTTGCTTTGCGGCAAAAAATGATTTAAGGGTTTTTTCTCAATAGGATCGACATGGATAGCACATGGATTTGCGTATGCAGAGGTATAAAGTTTATCATTTTTTATTACACGCGTCCTGCAATCACCAGTTTCACCGGGCTTTATATCACATTCATTAGGACAAATTTGACAACGGATTCCGCGTGCCGAATGAATATAATGCATGGCTTCGCGTACGGGCTTAGGTAAAAAATTATCTACAAAAGCAAAAATAGTTTCATTTAATGTACTAAGCCCGATGGTCCCGATACTTATTTTTTTCAGAAACTCTCTTTTGTTCATAGCTCATAAATTAAGTTGTTAAACAAATTTACGTTTTTTTTTACTTCTCTTTATGGAATTTTAAAAACTAATTCATCATTAAATTACAAACAACAATTTTTTAGTTGTTTTTACAGTTAATTATAAAGAATGTTTCATTAAAAATCAAAGTCATGAAATTTAAAATATCATTATTGGCACTATTGTTAATAGTTGCACCGATTACTCAATCTTTTACGGTAAAAAAGCAGAAAGCAAAAATCCAGATTGCTTTACTTTTAGATACCAGTAATAGTATGGATGGATTAATTAATCAGGCTAAATCGCAATTATGGAAAATTGTTAACGAAATGGCAAAATCTGAAGTTAATAAGGAAACCCCGACATTGGAAATAGCTCTTTATGAATACGGAAATGACGGACTTTCAATGCGCGAAGGTTATATTCGTCAAGTAACCACTTTTACTACCGATCTGGATAAAATATCTGAAAAACTTTTTGCATTAAAAACTAATGGCGGTAGTGAATTTTGCGGACAAGTAATTGATGTTTCATTGAAACAATTGGATTGGAGTGAATCGGATACCGACCTTAAAATGATTTTTATTGCCGGCAACGAACCCTTTAATCAAGGAGAAGTTGACTACCGGAAAAGTTGCCAAAAAGCTGTTAATAAAGATGTTACAGTAAACACCATTTTCTGTGGAAACTACAATGAAGGAATACGCACTTTTTGGAAAGACGGTGCAATTTTGGGTAATGGCAAATACATGAATATTGACTCAGACAAAAAAGAAGTATATATAGCAAGTCCTTATGATAAAGCACTTACTCAACTTAATAAACAATTAAACGACACATACATTGCTTATGGTATTTCAGGTAAAAAAATGAAAGCACGGCAAGAAATTCAGGATAACAACGCTAAATCAATGGGACAACAAGCCTATTTAAACAGAGCGGTATCAAAAAGTTCAAAAATGTATTCAAATTCAAATTGGGATTTGGTAGATGCTTATAAAGATAATCCTAAAATAGTTGATAAGCTAACAGACGACCAGTTACCCAAAGAATTGAAAGGGAAATCAAAAGCAGAAATTAAATTATTTTTGGATAAAAAATTAAAAGAACGGGCAAGCATTCAAGAACAAATTCAAATATTAAATGCCAAAAGAGCTAAATTTATTAAGGAAAAAAGAAAAGAAATGGCAACGGACAATTCAAAAGCATTAGATGATGTTATGATTGATGCCGTTAGAGAACAAGCTTTAAAGAAGAATTTTATTTTTAAATAAGAAGCAATAAATTATCTCAAACAAAACAGCCCTTGTAGAAAATAAGCACATGGGCTGTTTGCTTAGTTTTCAGTTTAAGCTTAGATTAATCTACCCATGTAACCAGATACTCGGTAACCATATCGCCTTTTCCCATAGATTTGCGAATAGATACTTCCGGCAGGTAAAAACGGGAAGCTTCCATCGTATTTTTTATCTATCCGTAAATACGGTAATCGATAACTACATCAGGTTCCTGAAAATCAATTATTGTTAAAACTGCATGCTTATCAGACTTCTCGGTAACAGACATTATGGCAGGACGATAATAGCTTTCCATTAAACCCGTTGCTCTGCCCACAATAAATGTAGGTGAACTTACGCTTGCCAGCACTTTATACACCCCTTTTAAAGCCATCTGCGAACTATAAACACCCAGCTCAAATGCTCCTTGCTCAACTTCATCATAAAACATTTCACCAATGAGGCGGGTAGGGATTGTTAGTGCCTGCTTTAAAGGATACCATTTGGTAAGGCGTATAAAACCTCCCATAATCTTTCTAGATTCTTCAGGTAATCTTTTTAGCCAAGCATTATACTGCTCAGGAAATCTTTCCTTAACAAATTTAGGAATTGGTTTTACAGCAGTACCTTTTACTTCCATCAATAATAGTTTACAGTATTATTTATCAAAATTAATATTTTTTTCGGAATATATGAAAAGATAAGCAGAATAATGTAAAGAAAATTCAACATTTATCTATTACCTTAAATCCGCAACTTTCTTCTACTGCAAAGCCAAACATAGCTGCGGATTTAAGGCATTAAACTATTCAATGTTCATTAATAAATAATCCAGCATCAAGGCAATTTCATGTTCAGGAACACCATGTTTTATTAAATACGGTGCGTCTTCGTAAAAAGCCAATCTGAATTTTTGTTTGTCTTTTCCTGATTTTTCAAAAGCAGTTTTGTAAAATTCAATAGCCTTTTTTTCTTCGTTGGTACACCAAGCTACATGCCCCATATTCAAATAGTCGAACATATCTGCTTCATTTTTCTCATGCAATTTTGTGTAATATTTTTCTGCATTTTCAAATTTTCCAAGCACAAATGAACACCAAGCAATAGGGCGTAGAATACCGGTATTTGACGGAGCAAAATACTCTACTTTAAAATAATGCTGTAAAGCTTTTTCATATTCTTTTAGTCTTAAATAACTATGCCCCAGATGAGCTTGCACATATAAATTTTCGGGTTCTTGCTGTTCTGCTTTTAAATAATACTCAATCGCTTTTTGGGTATTCCCTAGCTCTCGATGGCAAAGCGCTATTTTTTTTGTCGTCCATTCAACATGAGCATCAAAAAGTTCTGCTTTTTCATAATATTTAAGTGCTTTTCGATAGTTTCCCGATTTTTGATATGAATAAGCAATTTTCTCAACAATTTCTTGTTCATTTACACCTTTATCATCCAATAATTTATAAACTTGAATAGAATGCTTAAAGTAGCCCTTTTCAAAATACAATGCACCAATTTTTTTATACAGTTCTGCATCAAACCAAACACTTTTTACAATATTTGTATTATATAAGTCCAGTTCTTGATTAAAAATATCTACAAATTCGTTTTTATAAGGATGCAATTTAAAAAAGCGGTATAAATCTTGAATATACTGAGTAAACCGGTAACGATCAACCACTTCTTTATTAAGGATTTCATCGTCTTTTAGAATTTCATTCATGCCTTCAAGTTCGGCATTAAACATTTCGAGCATCATGTTTTTTTGCATATCGGGCATAAAGCGGATATTCAGAATAAATGAATATTTGTCCGAATTACACATAAAAGCCGATTTTTCCAGCCCTTCAATAAATACTTCTTTATTAAAACTTTCTTTTTCAAATTTAAAAGCTTCCCAAATTACCTTGTTTTCTTTGTAAAAAGGCAAAAACCAGTGTGCGGGTTCTTTGAAAAAATCGAAATGTTTTAATAAAGCAAATGCACTCATAAACACATCAGAGCCTTCGATTTGCATTTTAGAGAACTGCTCTAATTTCCCCAACAACTCGGGAGCATCTTCAAATATGTTTTCCCAATCGGGATTTTTATCTTCAAATGTACTGTCGCTTAAAATATCATCAAGTTTTAGTTTATCTTCAATTTTGGGTCGGAACTTTACCACTTCGGGTAATATTTCTTCCTGTAATTTTTGCGAAATTTTTTCTGTTTCTTTACTTCGGATAAATTGTAAAATCACGAAAGTAAGAAATTTGACAAAATCAGCATCTTTCCGTAAACTGCTTAGTTTATTATACAAATCATCGTAAACTTCAAAACGTTTATCGTAGGTATATACACTTAACACTATTCCTGTTAATGCTCTATGTCGTACGATGTCTTCGCCTGTTTGAAAAAAACGTATCAAAAACTCAATTTTACGTTTATCAAAAAACAGTAAATTACCTACTGTTAAGGCACTCACAAGCACCGATTTTAGTATTTTAAAACGTTCATCTCTTTGGTTTAAAACTTTATTTAATAATTCTATGCTCTCCTCTTTTAACTTAGGTTCAAGCCATATTTTTTTAAAAAAAGCAGATAAAGCAAACTCATTATTATCGGTAAAAAGTTCTTTTTCAATTTCAGCTCCTTTATTCTGAAATTCAAAATTCACTTCTTGTAAAATATTTACGGTAGCAAAATGTTTTTGTGTATCAAACAGGAAAATTTTTATTTTATCGGCAAATTCATAGCACTTTTGTAAAAGTTTTCGGTACACTTTGTCCCTATCTGGGTCTTTCACTTCCGAAAATGAATATTTTAAAATATTAGCATACACTTCGATAAGCTCGCTGTGCGTTTCGAGCAAAAAGTTTAATTTATAATCTTTTATTAGTTTTTCTGCTTGTTCAAAAAAAGCAGACAAATTATTTGTACTTAAACTTTTGCTTAGATCAGTATATATTTTATCAATTTCTTGTATATTCATTTTTTATCAGATAATTTTAACTTTCAAAAGTAAAGAATTTTTACCGACTTTTGACAATTATTAAGCTGTAAAAATTATGCAAAAAATTATTTTACTATTATATGCCTTACTGATTTTCCCAAAACTGTATGCTCAATACACAGGACAAGATGCAATTGATGCAATACGATATGACAAATATACAATACTTAAAAAATTTTTGAAACAAACAAAAAATCCCGACTCATTATACGGAATTTCAAAAATCCCTTTGCTGCATTATGCGGTTAGTCTTGATAAAACCAAGGCAATATCAATTATAATTGATGCAGGAGCAAATATCGAAATGGTTTTCAATAAAGAAACACCCCTAATGATTGCCACCCTTTTTAATCGAAAACAATCGGTTTATACTTTATTGGAAAAAGGAGCAAACATAAACGGGCACAATAATGAACATGAAACGGCTTTTATATTGGCGGCTAAAGAAAATAATCCGGAAATGATGAAATTGCTATACGACAGAGGTGCTGACATAACATTAAAAGATAATAAAAATAATTCGGCAATTGATTATGCCTATAAAATGCAAAATATTGATGCTTATAATTTCTTAAAAAATAAAGTAGAAGATAAATATGCCAAAATGGTTCTTCCTGATTATTTTGACGGTCCTTATGTTTTTATGGAAAATAAAAATAATGCACTGATTGATTTTTTTTACTACGATTCAATAAAAAATCAAACTTATTTAATATCAGATAAAAAAACATTGAGTAAAGGCGGTTTAATTATTGAAAATAAAAACCTTCCTTTTAAAATTAAACTTGAAAAAATTAATCTAAAAAGCGATGATAAATACAAAAATGCCGGTAAAATAATGGCGATTGGCGATTTGCACGGAGGCTTTGACGAACTACGCACTTTTTTAATAAACAATAAAATAACCGATAAGGATTTAAACTGGATATGGGGGAACGGACATTTGGTTTTTGCCGGTGATGTTTTTGACCGGGGCGATAAAGTTACCGAATGCTTCTGGTTGATATACAAATTGGAACAAGAGGCTGTCCTTGCCGGAGGAAAAGTACATTTAGTTTTAGGCAATCATGAAATTATGCAATTATCCGGTGATAAAAGATATTTGGCTAAGAAATATATTAATTTATGCAACAGACTGAATTTTGATTACTCAAAACTTTACGGCAAAAAAACGGTTTTAGGTAAATGGTTGCGTTCAAAAAATGCTATAATTATCATAAACGATATTTTATTTGTTCACGGAGGTATTTCACCTGAGCTTGCTCAGAAAAAAATCAGCATACAAAACATAAACAATACCGTAAAATTATTTTTAAACCGTGATAATTATGAAACAGAAAATGCAAATGAAGAATTTATAATGGGAGCATTAGGTCCTTTGTGGTATCGCGGCTATGTTAAATTACCGGATAATTACTACAAAAAAACAGGACGCAAATTTGATTTTACAGAAGAAAAGTTAAACCAAATTTTAAAATTTTACAAAGTAAAAACCATCGTTTTTGCCAACACGCATGTTTCACGTATTCAGCCAATGTATCATGCTCAACTATATGGTATAGATATTGAATTCAGTCATCCTGATATTAATTTGGAAGCACTTTTATGGCAAAATAATCATTTTTACCGTGTACTTATTGATGGAACAAAACAACAACTCAACTAATATGCGATATACCCTTTTGATAGTATGGATTACTACGGTTCATTTTAATATCTTTTCACAAGAATTATTCAATTCAGACAGTACAATTCAGCTTCAAATAAGTTGTGATTTAGAGGAAATTTTAAATGACCGTGGCGAAGAAAATAAATATCATGATGCACTCTTTAATTTTAACAACACTGTTTACACTGTTAAACTTAAAACCCGGGGAATTTACCGCCGCAAAAAAGAAAACTGTTTTTTACCGCCACTTTGGTTAAAATTTGATAAAAAACAAATGATTGGAAGTATTTTCTCCGAATACAAGAAATTAAAACTTGTTCTTCCTTGTTATAATAAACCCGTTTACAAGCAGTATATCCTTAAAGAATACCTTGCATATAAAATCTACAACATACTTACCGATTATAGTTTTAAAGTGCGCTTAATTAAGCTGAAAATAATTGATTTAGACAACAAGTATGCACCAATAGAATGTTTTGCTTTTTTTATTGAGCCGTATAAAAATTTATGCAAAAGAGTATCGGCTTATCCTTTAGAAGTAAAAAATATCCACCCGAATTTTACAAATACGGAAATGATTACTTTGTTATCTGTTTTTCAATATATGATAGGAAATACAGATTGGTCGGTTAAGGCATTGCACAATATTAAACTAATTTCGTTTGAAAACAGCAAAAAACCAATTGCCGTACCTTATGATTTTGACCAATGTGGGCTTGTAAATGCATCATATGCTTTAGCCGCAGAACATTTAAATATAGAATCGGTTAGAACAAGAGTATATAACGGATATTATCAGCCAATAGAGGTATTACAGCCTATTTTAGATAAATTCCGGCAAAATAAGAAAAAAATATATCAAGCAGTTTATTCCGTTCCCGGATTAAAAAAGCGTTATATTGATGAAACAATTAAATATTTTGACCAATTTTATAAGACCATTGACCACCCTAAAAAAATGAGCTATGAACTAATAAAAAAAAGCAGGAAATAATGGCGTTTTCAGAGGGTTGCGATTTTTTGTTAATTATTTTTTTAGTAGATTTGAGTAATTAAATCGAAACACTAAAAACAAAAAACTAACCAATGAACACACACGCTCAGAAAAATCTGAAAACGATTATATTCATTATTTTCGTGAGTACGGCTCTGTTGTTAAGCTCTTGCGTTCCGCAGAAGAAAATCAGGTACGTACAAAACAAAAATAAAAAAGATACGATTAACACATTCATTCTTAAACAGCGCCCCAAAAACACAGTACAACCTTTTGATAATTTATATATTAAAGTAATAAGTCCGGACCAAGAAACCTCACAGATGTTTAATAGTGAGTCTTCAAATGCTGTTACCCAGAATGTTAATTATCATATGATCAGCTATACCGTAAATGATTCCGGTTATGTAGATTTTCCATTTGTTGGGCTGATTTATGTAAAAGATTTGACCATATTACAAGCAAAAGACGTTATACAAGAAGCTCTTAGACAATATATTAGCAATGCTGCAGTAGTTGTAAAATTTGTCGGAAAAAGTGTTACGGTTATTGGTGAAGTAATGCGACAAGGTGAATACGTAATTTATTCGGATGATATTTCCATTTTTAAAGCTTTAGCTTTAGCCGGTGGAATTACTGATTTTGGAAATAGAGAAGAAGTCATTATTATTAGAGAAGATGATAAAAAAGTGAGTTACCATACCATAGACTTAACAGATAAAAAGGTTGCGCTATCCGATTTCTATTATTTAAAACCGAATGATGTTGTTGTGGTTCAACCTTTGGGTCAAAAAAGTTACGGTTTTGCACAGTTTCCATATACGTTATTGCTAACGGGTTTAACAACACTTATTGTTGTTCTGTCATTTATTCGTGCTTTTTAAAAAAAGAAGGCTAATTTAAATCATAAAAATTCTGAAAAAGTGAAAAATCCTAAATCTTTTGAACAGGAATCAAACGTTGAATTTTATAAAAAACTGGTTAAAAAATTCATAAAAAACTGGTACTTAATCATTATAAGCTTAAGCATTGCTTTGGCTATCGGGCATTTTATTTACAAATCAACTCCACCAATATTTCGAAATAACTTAATTATGTTGATGGCAAATGAAAATGCGAATAATTTTCAAGGAGCCGGTGATTTAATGCAATTTGAAATGTTTGATATTCAAAGCTCATTGGAAGATGAACTGGGTATAATCAGGTCTTTCCCGATAATTAATAAAACAATTCGCCAATTGGATTTATCCGTTTCTTATTATATTGGCGAAGGTTTAATTATCAAAGACATTTATAAAAATAATCCTTTTGTAGTAATTGCAGAACCAACAATAGCAGTTCCTGTTGACTTATTATTTAAAATACAAGTTTTATCGAATAATAAGTTCCGTATAAGTGCTAAAAGCAAAGACGAAATTTATTTATATAATCTTGCTAAAAATAAAAACGAAGGCACTATTAATAATGTAAGTTTTTCACAAGAATACTCTTTTGGTGATGAAGTAAAAGTTCAAAATTCAAAGTTCAAAGTTTTACTGAATGGTAATTTTAATCCTGAAAGTCTTCTTGGAAAAGATTTATTTTTTAAATTCAATAATATTGAACAATTAACTTAT
The DNA here is from genome assembly GCA_026988445.1 of Bacteroidales bacterium. GTDB lineage: Bacteria > Bacteroidota > Bacteroidia > Bacteroidales > NBLH01 > NBLH01. The sequence continues at coordinate 6,418 of JALSLF010000644.1, read as the reverse complement.
CAATATCAAGGTGCTCTTACTATTGAAAGAGCATCAAATCAATCATCGCTAATTACCCTAGAAATTAAAACGCCTAATTCTATTTTAACTACTGATTTTTTAAATACTTTGGCAAAAGTATATTTAGAGCAAAATTTAGAGAAAAAAAATAAAATAGCTACTAAAACAATAGAATTTATCGAAAATCAAATATCAGAAGTTGCTGATTCATTAGTTGTTACGGCTGGTAATTTAGAATCCTTCCGAAGGGAACATAAAGTAATGGATATAGACTATCTTTCACAAAATGTATATACCCAGCTTACTCAATTACAAATTCAAAAATCAGAACTTATTCTAAAATCAAAATACTATGATTATATTAAAGAATACTTTGAAAACAATAAAGATTTAAGTGATTTGTTAGCACCTTCATCAATGGGCGTTGATGATCCTCAGTTAGTTAGCCTAATCACACAACTAACCGAACTGAATGCCCGCCGTTCACTATATCTTGATAATAAAAGTTTGAAAAACCCGGAAATACCTGATTTGAATGCAAAAATCACAAACATAAAGCGTACAATTCTTGAAAATATTAACTATATTGTTACCACTTCGGATATAACCATTAATGATATTGACAATCGAATTGCCCAATTAAATAAGCAAATTTCAAAACTGCCCACCACCGAAAAAGAATTAATTAATATTCGCAGAAAATTTGATTTGAATGATGCTATTTATACGTTTTTACTACAAAAACGCTCAGAAGCAGAAATTGCCAGAGCTTCAAACTCACCTGATTATGAAGTAATTGACCCCGCAAAATTAAGTAGTGCACGCCAAGTTGCGCCAAAAAAACAAATGATTTATTTTAGTTCTTTCTTTTTGGGATTAATGCTTCCTGTAGGGTTTATACTACTATTATCTTCTATGAATGAAAACATTACCGAAAGGCGTGATATTGAAAAAGCGACAAACCTGCCAATTCTTGCCAGTATAGCTAAAAATGACAGTAAAAGTATGACTCCGGTAGCCGATTATCCAAAATCTTTGATTGCGGAAACCTTCCGTTCACTCAGAACAAGTTTGCAGTTTTTCCGTAAAGATAATGAAAAACATAAATTCTTGGTAACTTCAACATACAGTGGTGAGGGGAAAACCTTTATTTCAATAAATTTGGCAATTGCCTACTCCTATTTTGGTAAAAAAACTTTATTAATTGAATTTGATTTGAGAAATCCAAAAGTAGCAGAGTATTTTGGTTTAAACAATTCGCAAGGCTTATCATCTTATCTAACCAATGATGCTTCATTAGATGAAATTATTCAAAATTCGGGGGTAAAAAATCTTGATGTTATTACTTCGGGAGCTTTACCGCCTAATCCGGTTGAACTTATGGCATCGGAAAACACAAAAAGTTTAATGGAGATATTAGAAGCTATTTATGATTATATTATCATCGACTCACCACCCATTGGTGTTGTTACCGACCCGTATTTACTAATAAATTATTCGGATATTAACATTTTTACAGTAAGAATGAATCATACAAACAAAAAACTGTTTTCTGCACTCATGGACGATATAGAGCAAAAAGAAATTCAGAACTTTTCTATTGTAATAAATGATGAAGAAGAATTGCTTCAATCATCTTATTATGATAAAGGAAGTATGGATAAATCATTCTTTGCAAAAAAATGGCTTACTTTTAAAAAGCTATTAAAAAAACATTAGAAATTCAATAATTTTAATTGCTTAGTTGAAACAAAGCCTTTTATAATAATCTGTACATCACGATTATCGGTAAAAGGTTTTGTACTTTCTGCTATTAACCGAAGGTTATCACCGGTTATTTCAGGCTCAAAAAATCCAAACCCGCAATATTTACCGTTTTCTATTTTAACCACTGATTTTTCATTCGGGTTTCTACCTTTATCAATGATTAAAAAATTATCACTTTCGTATTCAAATTTACGAATGAGCAATTCTGCTCGCTCGTTATAAGCTTTAGGCAATTCTTTACCAATACAAGCTCCCAAACATTGTTTTATTCCGTAATGGAAACATGCGCCTTGCGACTCATATAAGCCGGAAAGCTTTTGGCAAAGTTCAAATTCTTGACTAAGTGAAGATAGATGATTTTTTGCTGATTGTAAAGAAGTAAAGGAAGTTAGAGGCAGTTCATCACTGGTATTTTTACGTATCTCAAACCGAATATATCCTTGTTCGTCTTTAAAAGAATATATTCCATATTGAAAAAAACTTCTTCGTTGTGCACGATTAAAAACGGGCTTGTGCTTTTTAATTTCATCCGATTCTAATAGCAAAGCTATTAGTTCACTTCCGGTTTCCGTAAAAGAAACATCAACAATACGGCTACGCATTTTTACCGCTTTACCGGTTTTTGAGTTATTCAAATGTTGCAATACCCTTTTGTGTATATTTATACTTTTACCTATATAAATCAGTTCATGATGCTCATCATAAAAATAATAAACACCGGTTTTTTCCGGTAAATTATCAATTATTTTTTTATCAAATTCAGGGTGTAAGCCTTTTATTGAATGATAAGTCATTTCCTCAACCAAAGGTTTACTTTTCGCATCAGTCTTAAGTAAATATTCAAATAATTGTACTGTGGCATAAGCATCGCCTGCCGCCCGGTGTCTTCCGTTTATAGAAATTCCCAGTTCAGCGGTAAGTTTTCCTAAACTGTATGATTTTTTTCCGGGAATAATTTTTTTACTAAGTTTTACCGTACATAATTTATTTCGCTTAAACTCGTAGCCTAATTGAGCAAACTCTTCTTTTATAAAATTATAGTCAAAATTTACATTATGAGCAATAAATATCCGGTTTTCAGTTATTTCAATAATTTTTTTGGCAACTTCATAAAATTTAGGTGCATTGGTAAGCATTTCATTAGTAATACCTGTGAGCCGAGTTATGTAATACGGAACCGGACGTTCAGGGTTTATTAAACTAACAAACTCATCAACTACTTTTTCTCCATCATACACATAAATAGCTATTTCGGTGATTTTTTCTTTTTTGGGGCTTAATCCCGTTGTTTCAATATCGATTATTGCATACATTTCTAAAATTGATCCCTATGATATTCCACAAAAGTATATTTTTTACAATCATTACAATAAAATTCACCAAAAGTTTCATCAACACCCTCATCTATACTATTATAATGATACCAAACACATTGTACTTTGGTGCTTTTACAGTCAGGGTTAGCACAAATAAACTCCGATGCTATTTGTTTGAAAAAGATATATTCTTTTGGGTTTTCCAAATAGTCATTTAGTGAAAAAGCCTTGATTTGCTTTTTATTTCTTAACCTTAAAGATCTTTCTAAGACCCACTTTTTTGGATTTCCTTTTTCAACCGCCTGTTGCAAAGGAAAATTATGTTCAAAAAATTCCATTTATTTTATTTTTACAGGAATACCGGATACCATTAAATACACTTCATCAGACACAGATGCAATATACTGATTAACAAATCCTTGTAAATCAACAAATTTTCTTGCAACTTCATTTTCGGCATGTACTCCCATTCCTAATTCATTGCTTACCGCAAATACTTTTATATTTTTTTTACTAAAATTACTCCATATATTTTTTGCTTCGATAAGTGATTTATCAAAATCATATTCATTATCATGAAAAATATTCGTCAGCCATAAAGTAATACAATCCAGCACCAATGTTTCTCCATTCAGGTTTAATTTATCAAGATATTTGGGTTCCTCAATAGTTTGCCATTCAGCACCTCTATCTTGTTTATGCTTTTGTATTCTTAAATTAAAATCATCATCCCAAACTCTTGCTGTAGCAATATAAACAGGATTTTCAGATACATTTAAAGCCGATTTTTGAGCAAAAGAGCTTTTCCCTGAACGTGCTCCTCCGGTTATAAAAGTTAATTTTGTCATTGTAATAGTTCGTTAAATTTTTTATTTTAAAAAACCATTTGGGCTAAAGCCTTGTTAATATGCCATTTACCCACCTTCCCCGACTTAAAAGTCGGGGCTATTAATAATAATTCATTATCAAACAGTTACAAAAAAACACCGAACTATTGTAATTGATAATCTTAAAACAAATTGATTTAACCATTAAATCTTATCCACGTCCATAAATCTTTATAGGAAACCTTTTTACCATAATTTAATATTCCGATACGGTAAATTTTAGCGGCAAGCCATGTAGTTGCCAAAAATGTTAAAATCAACAAAATCATAGACAAAGCCAATTCCCAAGCAGGTACTCCATACGCTACACGCATCATCATTACCACCGGTGAGGTAAGAGGTACCACTGAGAACCAAAATGCTGCGGGACCTTCCGGATTTTGCATTACTGTTTGTGCAACAATTAAAGACAATATTAAGGGAATTGTAATTGGTAACATAAATTGTTGTGTATCGGTTTCATTATCCACAGCTCCACCAATAGCTGCAAACAGTGATGAATATAATAGATATCCACCAACAAAATAAAACACAAAAGAGAACAATATTAATGCAATGGGTAAATTCAAAATGGGTGTTATAATATCATTAAAAGCATTACTATTCATAGCTGCCTGCATTTCAGGATTCATACTTTGTGCTTGTACCATTTGTTCCTGAACTGTAACCGTATCGCCCATAAAAGATTGAGCAGCAAACATTATAAGCGTACCAAATATAATCCAAATTGCCAATTGAGTAAAAGCAACCAAAGCTACTCCAATAATCTTTCCCATCATCAATTGAAAAGGCTTGACTGATGAAATAATAATTTCTACTACCCGACTGGTTTTTTCTTCTATTACACCACGCATTACCATAGCACCATAAATAAAAATAAACATATAGATTAAGAAGGAAGAAACATAACCAATCCCTAAGGCAGCTTCTGCCGAACTAATTTCTTCTTTTCCTTCTTTATTAATTTTAATTGTCCTGATGCTTACTTCAGGATTAACCTCATCAATTAGACTTGGGTCAATCCCCATGCTTTTAAGCTTATCACTTCTAAGTTTTTTTTCAATCAGATTACTAATGTATATCTTTGTTGAAATACTTACTTGATTTTCAGATATTAGTTCTAAGCGCTTGTTTTGAATACTATCGGGAATTATTAATAAAGCATAATAATTACCTTTGGTAATCATTTTTTTTGCCGCTTCATCATCTAAGTTTTCTAAAAAAGTAAATTTTACTGTTTTATTGTCTTTAAGGCTTTCTTTAATAAAATTACTGTGGTCGTTTACTAAAATATTTTTAGTTTTATCGCTTTCAAGCGTAGATAAATAAACGACTACCGCAATAAAGCCCACCATTAAAAGCGGTGCCAAAAGAGTAAGTATTATAAATGTTTTATTTTTTACTCTGCTTAAATATTCTCTTTGTATGATTAAGCGAATTTTGTTCATTTTAGAAAATCTATTGTGGTTTAAATTTTATTCTATTTTATTCCTAAATTGAGTGATTATAAACTTTGAAAATCACAAATCATTTGGCACTCAAAGAGTTTTCAAAATTTTTCACAGACCAACCAGGTGTGCTCAAAATTTGTAAAAACCTTTTAGTACCAAAGCATTCATAATTTTCTTTGTTCATAATCGCTCAATTTAGGTTATTTTCGTGCTCAACTACACGAATAAAAATATCATTAACTGAAGGAATTACCTCGTTCATACCAACAATTTCACCATATTGTAACATGGATGAAAGTAAATTATTGGTTGTTGTTCCGTTCAACAATTTAACACGGCAAATGGTATTTCCGTTTTCCTGACGAATATTTTCAATTTTATAATCGGCAGAAACAGAAGCTGAGAACTTATCAAAATTGCCTTTAAAATGTAAGTCATAAACATTTTCTTTAAACTGCTGTTTAATATCCTGAACATTACCATCCAACACTTTTTTTGAATTGTTGATTAAGGCAATATTGTCGCAAAGCTCCTCTACCGAAGCCATATTATGTGTGGAAAAGATAATTGTAGAACCGTTCTTTTTTAAATTTAATATTTCTTCTTTCAGGATGTTTACATTAATCGGGTCAAAACCACTGAAAGGTTCATCAAATATCAATAATTTAGGCTCATGTAAAATAGTAACTATAAACTGCACTTTTTGCTGCATTCCTTTTGAGAGTTCTTCAACCTTTTTATTCCACCACGTTTCAATTTCAAACCTGCGAAACCAGTATTTGAGTTTTTCCATTGCTTCGGAACGCTTCATTCCTTTAAGTTGTGCAAAATATAAAGCTTGTTCACCGGTTTTCATTTTTTTGTACAAGCCGCGTTCTTCCGGCAAGTAGCCGATTTGCCGGACATGCGTGGCATCTAATGGCTCGCCGTTAAATAAAACTTCGCCACTGTCAGGCAAGGTAATATGATTTATAATTCGTATCAATGTAGTTTTCCC